>CAIVGC010000337.1 GCA_903905335.1 uncultured Methylococcaceae bacterium | reverse complement strand
GGTTAATCGCCTAATATCAGAAAGTAATATTATTAGATGACGGTATCTTCTAAATCGATGTCTACTATTGATAATAACTAAAGCTATTATTGTGCCAAGCATTTTTATTTGTAGTTGTGCTGATTTTACTAGTCTGACTAGGTCATTATGATAATAGTGATCGGCAATGACGGAGGGTTATAGGTGCAAATAAACCCACTAATGGGGTGCTTTGCACCTACTGATCATATAATTATTTAGCTTATGAATTTTCCTGAGTATAAAGATGCTTCAGCAATAGGCTACATAGATGTATAAAGATTATCATCCATGGCACTGGATACCGGCTTCCAGGCCGGTATGAGGCGTTTATAACGATGAGAGTGGGGCTTTTGGAATCAGCACAATGACTGTGTTTAGGAAAGATATCTATTAGCTAAAGCATCTTGTTTAAAGTATTCCAAAGTCATAAAGAGTGCTGCAATAGAACGTGCTTCGGTGCATTCGCCGGTCGCCAATAATTCATTAATATTATTGAGCTTCCAAGGGATAACTTCCAATTCTTCTGGTTCATCGCCGATTAATCTTTCGGCATATAAATCCTGTGCGAGGACAATTTCTGTACTATGCTCCAGATAAGAGGGTGCTAGTGATAGAGAGCTTAAATGATGCAAATTTCTAGCACCATAGCCAACTTCCTCTTTAAGTTCTCGGTTAGCGGCTTCAAAAAAGGATTCGCCCTCATCGGTTTTGCCTTTAGGTAGCCCGACTTCATAACGGTGTACACCAGCAGAATATTCTCTTATTAAAAGTACCGTTTCAAAATCCAACATAGGTACGATCAAGACAGCTCCACCAGGCTTACCTCGAGCTAAGCGTTCATAGTTGCGTAATTCACCATTACTGAATTGTATGTCTAGTGATTCAATACGAAATAAACGGCTTTGAGCGATGGTGGTTCTTTTTAGAATGGTCGGTCTGTTTGGCATTGTGGTATTTTATTGGTTTTTCTTATTAAATATAAAGCATCATGATTAATTGGCAAGGAATTGATACCGTTTTACTGGATATGGACGGAACTTTATTAGATTTAAACTTTGATAATCATTTCTGGAAAGAGTTTGTGCCATTAAAGTTTGCTCAATTACACGCTATGGATGTAAGTTTGGCCAAGTTGCAATTAGAGCCTCAGTTTAAAAGTATGGAAGGGCAGTTGGAGTGGTATTGCTTAGATTATTGGAGTGAGGTCTTGCAACTGGATATTGTTGGTTTAAAGCGCGAGCTTTCCGAATTAATTGCTGTGTTGCCTCATGTAACTGAATTTTTAGAAAAGCTACAGCAGTCATCCAAACAAGTAATATTGGTAACCAATGCCCATCGTAATAGCTTAGGTCTGAAAATGGAAAAGACTTGTTTGCAGCCATTTTTTGATGATATTGTCAGTTCTCATGATTTGGGTCTACCTAAGGAACACGTTGGTTTTTGGTCATTATTACAGCAATGTCAGGCATTTAACAAAGAAAAGACACTGATGGTTGATGACAGCTTGCCGGTTTTGAATTCAGCTCAGTTGTTTGGTATCGGGCATTTAGTCTTTGTGAGTAAGCCAGATAGTCAGCAGCCTAAAAAACAGATTACCGAATTTCGTTCTATAGAGGATTTCCGGGAGTTGATGATCGGCTGGTAAATTTCTTATGCTTGTCTGGGCTAGGCCGCTTGCCTTGATGGTCGACTTTAGGTTTAGGCGGTCTTCTTTCAGGTGTGATGATTTCAGCTAAAAGATTGGCGGTGATGGCGTTAACGGGTATTTTCTGGCCTATGTAGGTTTCAATATCGGGCATGGAATAGGCGTAATGTTCACAAATAAAGCTAATAGCAATGCCACTGGCACCAAAGCGAGCTGTTCTACCAATTCTGTGTACATAATCTTCTACGTCTTGCGGTAAATCATAATTAATAACATGAGACACGTCGGCTATATGCAGGCCTCTAGCTGCCACGTCGGTAGCAATAAGTAGCGTGATTTTATTGTCCTGAAAGTCAGCGAGTAGGCGCTGGCGTTTGTCTTGCGGAACATCACCGCTGAGGGCTGCAGTTTTGTAGCCGTTGGCGTTAAGGGTATCGTCCAGTAGTTCTGCGCAACGTTTAGTGTTGACAAAAATAATGCTGCGTTGCGGTTGATGATGGTTTAACAAGCCGATTAATAGCGGTATTTTTTGTTCGTTGGCAGGGCAATAAGCGCTTTGTTGTATAGCCTTAGAGGTCACTTCCTCAGTTTCTATGCGTATGAGTATGGGGTTGTTCATGTGCTCATAAGCAAGTTCAGTGACTTTATAAGATAGCGTCGCTGAAAACAGCATGTTTAAGCGTAGATCTGGTGCGGGCATGCGTCGTAATAAATAACGAATGTCTTTGATGAAGCCTAAATCAAACATGCGATCAGCTTCATCCATTACCGTGACTTGGATGTGGTCTAGTGTGAAGGCGTTTTGTTTGTAAAAATCAATAATCCGCCCTGGAGTGCCGATGATAATATCAACGTTGGTTTTTAAGGTATCCAATTGTTTTTGATAATCGGTGCCGCCATAAATCAGCGCAAACTTTAAACTAAGGTGCTTGCTTAGTAATAAAGCATCCTTATGGATCTGTATAGCCAGTTCACGTGTGGGAGCGAGAATGAGTGCTCTAGGGTTTTTAATGGCTTCACTTTCATCATTGATGAGATGTTGAAAAGTAGCCAGCAAAAAAGTGGCTGTTTTACCAGTGCCCGTTTGGGCTTGTCCTGCAATATCTTTGCTGCGCAACAATAAAGGCAAGGCCTTATCTTGAATTGGTGTGCAATGATTAAATGCGGCATCGTTTAAGCCTAGCAATATAGAGTCAGACAATTCTAGATTGCAAAAGCGTGTTTCAGTTAAATGAGTAGTATTCATGGGCTATAGCATAACGTAAAAATCAAATTGCTTGAAATTGATTGACTCAATAGGTTATCCCTCCTATAGTTTTGTTTTTTTATTTTAGGAGAAATAGTGTGAGCGATTCAGTTCTACATGTAAGTGATAGTGAATTTAACGAAACCGTTATTAAAGCTAGTGGACCTGTATTGGTTGACTATTGGGCAGAATGGTGTGGCCCCTGTAAAATGATTGCGCCAGTACTTGATGCGATTGCCGAAGAATATGCTGGTAAATTAACGGTCGTTAAAATAAACATAGATGATAATCCACAGACACCCGCACACTATGGTGTGCGAGGCATCCCAACTTTAATGTTGTTTAAAAATGGTGAAGTAGAAGCGACTAAAGTAGGTGCATTGACCAAAGTAGAGCTTGCCAAGTTTCTTGATAGCAACATTTAAAAAGAGCTCTCATTATTCAGACCGCCCATAAAAGTTGGACGGTTCTGAATAGTTGATATATACTTCTTCCGTGCGATAGTCTCGCGCACTCAATCATATCGTCTGATACTTACCCTCCGAATTCTAAATTCTATCCTAGTTGTTGCGGTGTACAGCCGAACTACTTTTCTCCGAGTTGCCTTTTTATGAATCTTACCGAGTTAAAACTAAAACAAATTAGTGAAGTTATTGAAATTGCCGAGTCCCTTGGGCTTGAAAATGTAGCTAGATCACGCAAGCAAGATTTGATCTTTGCTATTCTTAAGAAGCAAGCAAAAGCTGGTGATGATATTTCTGGAGATGGTGTTCTTGAAATTTTGCAAGATGGTTTTGGCTTTTTACGAACGCCAGGTTGCTCTTATTTAGCGGGCCCTGATGATATTTATGTGTCACCCAGTCAAATTAGACGCTTTTCTTTAAAAACCGGTGATACGATTACCGGTAAAATTAGACCCCCCAAAGATAATGAGCGTTATTTTGCGATGCTCAAAGTTGATCAGATCAATTTTGAATCACCAGAGAATACAAAAAATAAAATCACCTTTTCTAATCTGACGCCGCTTTTTGCTAAGCAACGTTTTACTCTTGAGCAAGGCAACGGCAGTAGCGAAGATTTAACAGGAAGAATTATTGATTTAATTGCACCGATTGGTAAAGGCCAGCGTGGATTGATTGTATCGCCACCGAAAGCTGGTAAAACCATGATACTGCAAAGTTTGGCGCAAGCGATTGCTGAGCAGAACCCTGAGTGTTATTTAATCGTACTGCTAATTGATGAGCGCCCTGAAGAAGTAACTGAAATGGAACGCTGTGTTAGAGGCGAGGTGATTTCAAGTACCTTTGATGAGCCAGCCACACGTCACGTACAAGTTGCTGAAATGGTTATTGAAAAAGCGCGTCGCTTGGTTGAGCATAAACACGACGTGGTTATTTTGTTAGACTCAATTACTCGTCTTGCAAGGGCTTATAATACGGTTGTGCCTTCATCAGGAAAAATATTAACGGGTGGTGTTGATGCGAATGCCTTAGAAAAACCTAAACGTTTTTTTGGTGCGGCTCGTAATATCGAAGAAGGCGGCAGTTTGACCATTATCGCTACGGCGTTGGTTGATACGGGTTCAAGAATGGATGAAGTTATCTATGAAGAATTCAAAGGTACCGGCAACATGGAATTGCATCTGGATCGCAAAATCGCTGAAAAAAGAATTTACCCTGCTATAAATATTAATCGTTCGGGTACGCGTAGAGAAGAGTATTTGGTTGATCCTGATACTTTGCAAAAAACATGGATCTTACGCAAGATTTTGCAACCCATGGACGAAACAGCGGCTTCAGAGTTTTTGATAGGTAAACTGAAAGACTTTAAGACCAATGCTGAGTTTTTTAACTCTATGAAGCGCTAGTTTTATAGAACTTAGCGACTGCGTGTTCTTTTTACAGATAATGTCACTAGAGACTTGATCATGACTGATCCTACTTTATTAATACATGCACTTATTTTAGGTATTGTTGAAGGTTTGACTGAATTCCTCCCGGTTTCATCTACCGGTCATTTAATTCTAGTGGGGCAATTACTCGGCTTTAATGATGATAAAGGTAAGGTCTTTGAAATTGCTATTCAGTTTGCAGCGATACTTGCTGTGGTTTGGGAGTATCGGGTGCGATTGGCACATACGCTAGTCAGTATAAGGTCGGAAGCGAAGTCGATGCGTTTGGCTGTTAATTTGATCGTTGCTTTCTTGCCAGCGGCTATTTTAGGTTTTTTGTTTTTAAAGCAAATAAAAGCTTATTTATTTAATCCTATCGTAGTTGCATCAGCCTTTATCATCGGTGGTTTTCTGATTTTGTGGGCCGAGCGTCGGGAACATGTCATTCATGCTGAATCTATAGATGACATGACTTGGCGCGATGCATTGAAAGTTGGCTTTGCACAAGCTTTGGCCATGATTCCAGGAACGTCACGCTCGGGCGCAACCATTATCGGTGGATTGTTTTTTGGCTTATCTCGCCGTGCCGCTACAGAGTTCTCTTTTTTCCTCGCTATTCCTACTATGTTTGCCGCAACCTTATATGATGTTTATAAGCATCGGGATTTGTTCAGCATGGATGACATGACTTTATTTGTTGTCGGCGGAACAGTCTCGTTTATCAGTGCTTTTTTTGCGGTGCGCGGATTAATACACTTTATTAGTCGGCATGATTTCACTGTGTTTGCTTGGTATCGGATCATTTTTGGTATCATGGTATTGGTTTCTGCCCAATTAGGTTGGGTTAATTGGGGCTTGGCTTAAAGCCTTATTTATTCCTTACGATAACTCATATTCTTCCCTTTGAGTCATTAACTACTTCGTTGTTATCTCTTCCTATCAGTCAAAATATCTGAGATTAATGGTCGTTAAGTAAAAAATTAACGTCCATTAACATACCGTTAACTTAAATACGGTTACAATATCCATTTTTGAATAATGTAGGCTTGCTTTTGACTGAAAAAACTATTCGAATTGCTACACGGCAGAGCCCTTTAGCATTATGGCAGGCAGAACATGTCGCTGCCTTATTGGAGCAGACCTTTCCAGGCGTGAAGACTGAGCTAATCAAAATGGTCACCCGTGGCGACAAAATCCTCGATGCACCTTTAGCTAAAATTGGCGGCAAGGGTTTGTTCGTTAAGGAGTTAGAGCAAGGTATGCTTGAAGGTGCCGCTGATATAGCCGTGCACTCAATGAAAGATGTGCCGGTTGAGTTTCCTGTAGGCTTGCATTTGGCGGCTATATTAACGAGAGAAGATCCTACTGATGCTTTAGTGTCGAATCTTTATTCGACCTTAGCGGAGTTGCCAGCTAATGCCAAAATAGGAACCTCTAGTCTGCGTAGGCAATGTCAGCTTAAAGAGCGCTTTCCTGAGGCACAGGTATTGCCTTTAAGAGGTAATGTTAATACACGTTTAGCCAAATTAGATGCCGGTGAATATGATGCGATTATTTTGGCATCAGCTGGTTTGATAAGATTGGACATGAAAGGTCGTATCGCACAGTCTTTAGATCCCAGTGATAGTTTGCCTGCGATAGGTCAAGGCGCGATAGGAATAGAATGTCGTGTTGATGATATTGAAATGAATGGTATGTTGCAGCGTTTGCATGATTCTGACACTGGCTTGTGTGTCAGTGCTGAGCGTTCCATGAATGCTCGTTTGCAGGGCGGTTGCCAAGTGCCGATTGGCGGTTTTGCAGAATGTATTAATGGACAATTATTTATGCGTGGCTTAGTGGGTGCGCCTGATGGTAGTGTGCTTTATCGGGCTGAGCGTTGGGCCGAAGTAGATCAGGCAGAGAGTATGGGGCGCGAGATAGCAGAGGATTTATTAGCACAGGGTGCAGATAAGATTCTGCAAGCGTTACTGCTTGAGTAAGATTTTAAATGGCGCCTGCGTCTTAGTTACGCGCCCAGCACATCAAGCAGAAAATTTATGTCGACTGCTTAAAGAGCAGGGCGGAATCGCCATCCGATTTCCAACGCTGGCGATTACCGCGTTGGAAAATAAGCAGGCGATACAGGCTGGATTAGCGCAATGGAATAGTTATCAATGGCTTATATTTATCAGTGCCAATGCAGTAACTATGCACAGTTACTATTCAGATGATGATAAAATAAAAAAAAATAATTCGGCTCATATTGCTGCAATAGGGAAATCCACGGCAGAAGCGTTATTATTGGCCGGTTTGCCAGTCGATTTAGTGCCTGAACAGGGCTATAACAGTGAAGCGATATTGGCCATGCCGGCTATGCAACAAATGCAAGGACAACGGTGTTTGATCGTTCGAGGTGTCGGTGGCCGAGAAGAATTGGCAAGTACCTTGCGGAGTCGAGGTGCTGTTGTTGATTATCTGGAGGTATATCAAAGGATAATCCCCAGTAGCGATAGTTCATCTGTGAATTTACTGCTGGCTCAAAACAAATTAGATGTTATAACCGTAACTAGTGTTGCGGCGTTACAAAACTTATTAATCATGCTTGATGACTCATATCATCAGCGATTATTTTTGATACCTCTAGTCGTAATTAGCGATAGAATCCGGCACATAGCTGCCGACATAGGCTTTAAACGAATTGCAGTGACGAATAGTCCTTCAGATTTAGCAATTCTTGAGACAGTAAAAATGAGTGTAACAGGGGGATTAGCGTGGCCGAATTGAGTGAACAAAAAGAACAAGAGCTGGGCGATAATAAATCAGCCCGCCAATCGTCAAAGGGATTATGGTTTGGCGTTATTATACTACTCATTATTATAGGACTTGCTGGTGCCGGTTTTTATTTCTTCTCACAACTCCGTGATCAGCAGCAAGATCTAGGGGGCGAAGTTAAAGGCCAAATGTCCAAACAGATTGCCGACTATCAGTCTCAGCTTGTTGCCATACAATCTCAGCTAGCGTCCTTAGAATCTAATGTGGCTGGTAAAGATAATCATTTTACGCAAACACTCGCTGACTTTTCTCAGCTACATAACGAAAAACTAGAAGGTACACGCGCTGATCTAAACGATGCGATAGTTCGGTTACAGCGTCAACTAGGAAAGACACGCGGAGATTGGTTGATTGCTGATGCTGAATATTTACTCAGTGTAGCCAATGAGCGTTTGCATTTGGTTGGTGATGTTAATACCACCCGTGAAGCTTTAGAGGCTGCCGATCAACGCCTCAGAGAGAGTGGCGATGCCGCAACGTTTAAAGTACGTGAAGAAATTGCTAAAGAATTATCTCTACTTAAGAGCATTAAAGTGCCTGACGTCGTAGGTATTTATGCGACTATACAAACTTTACAAGATCGGGTTGATAAATTAGCCTTGGTTTTACCCTATACCGGTAAAATCCTAGCAGCACAGACAGACACTAAGCCGGCCACAGAGCCTAATGGCGAAAGCCCAGGGCTACTCGACTCAGCAATTAGTCAGTTGCAAGGTGCTGTTATTATTAGACATACCGAGCATGAAGTTAAAGAAATATTAACACCTGAAGAAGCGCTGTTTATTCGTGAACAATTAAGAGTTAAATTGGAAATGGTCAAGATTTCCTTGGTTCAGCGTAATGAAGCCTTATTTGAATCCAGTTTAGCGGATGTCAAGAAATGGACCGAGCAGAATTTTACTAAGAACGCCGATGATAATAGCTTTCTGGCTGATTTGGAGCGTTTAAATATCACTAAGATCAGTAGCCAGTTGCCTGATATCAGTTTATCTTTAAAAATGCTTAAAGATATAGCGACCTTAAGAATTGAAACAGATAAAGCGATACAGCCATTAGACGCTATGTCCACGGATAAAAAGACTACGATGGTTGAATCTAATAAGCCAGTGGAAACCTTGGTTCCTGCACAAGTCGTTGAGCCTTCCAAATAAGAGAGTTTTGATGAAAAAGTTATTTAATTTTCTAGGTTCTCTGTTTGCAACGATAGCCTTAGCATTGTTGGTTAATTACTGGTTACAAAGTTTTGGTAATCCAGGCTATGTCATGATTGGTATTAGTCATTGGTCGCTAGAGACATCGTTAGTGGTTTTTGCTATCAGCTTGTTAATGGGATTTTTCGTACTTTATCAAGTATTCAGATGTTTAGGTTGGCTAATTAGATTGCCTGCACACTTGAAGAGCCGAGGTAAAAATATTCGCTTTAATCGCTCTCAAGAAGCCTTGATTGCAGGCTTGGTTGATTCCGTCGAAGGCAACTGGGAAAGGGCGGAAAATATCCTGATTAAACATGCCTCACACAGTGGCGCACCGTTAATCCACTATTTGACTGCAGCAAGAGCCGCTCAATCGCGTGGCGCGTTCGATAAGAGAGATGAATATTTAAAAAAAGCCACAGACCATGCGCCCGATTCCAGCGTGCTTATAGGGCTCACTCAAGCTGAGCTTAATTTGTCGGGCAATCAATTTGAGCAAGCCTTAGAAACCTTAACTCGGTTGCATAGCATTGATCCTACCCATGCCAATGTTTTAAAATTATTACATCAAACTTATCAACATATAGGTGATTGGCACGGTATAAGAAAACTGCTGCCATCCTTACATAGCCAGCAAATTTTAATGGAAGCTGAAGTAAAGTTGTTGGAGACAGAAACTTACAGTCAATTGCTAAAGCAAGCAGCGGCAACGGCTAATATTGAAGATCTTAGAACCTTATGGTCAGAAATACCGGCCTTCATAAAATCCATGCCTAGCATTGCGGCTATTTATTTTGCCGCGATGATTTATGTGGGCGCTGATAATGAAATCGAAGACGAATTGGTTGAGACTTTATCCAGCCGTTGGGATGAGATCTTATTAGATTTATTCGGTAGCCTACAGTCCAATAATATTGCAAGACAGCTAGAAACGGCTGAGAAATGGTCTTATGTTCATCAGGATAACGCCGTGCTGTTGGCCGTTATGGGTAAGTTGGCCATACAATGCGAAGATACTTTTAAAGCCGAAAGTTATCTAGCTAAAAGTATCGCTGTAGAGCCTACGGTACAAGCCTATCAATTACTCGGCGATTTACTCTTTGCGCAAGATGACAAGGACGGAGCTGGTCGTTGTTATAAAAATGGTTTAGAACTGGCTTCTAGTGAAATAGTTAATCGTATAAATAGGTTACCTTCTTAAACCGTTTAATGATAGCCAAGTACGGCGGGCAAACAACACAGATTTGCCCTCCCTATATGTCTTGATTATTGTCATAGCTTTAGCTCTTGCAATGTCGGGTTAGCTGTCGCTAAGCTGACTAGCTTTTGTTTCGCACTGACGAGTCTCTCCCTCCCGCCGGAACAACAATATTTTCATAATGATGCCTATCTGCTAATGTTCTTAAGCATTCAGCACCCATCTTCTATCATTCTTTGTTTATTCATCTCTAGCCTATCTGATTCTCATGAAATCAACTGATCATTCTTTTGTTCGCTTTAATATCAGTGCCTTATTGGTATTTTTCTTGTTTTCGTTTTTGCTAGGCAGTTCTAGTGCTTGGGCTAAAACCCAAAAGTTAGATACTATCACTAAGAGTGGGGCATCCGAGCTTAATAAAGAGGGGCTACAAGCAAAAATAGAGGTCATCAACAGCCGGCAAGGCTTGGATGAGGCGCTAAAATCTAAGATTTTGTCAGTCTATCAAGCTGCCCTAGATAACTTAAACAATAGCGAGGATTACAAGGCGCGTACCAATGACTATAATCTAACTATCAAACTAGCTCCTGAGCAAATCAAAAAACGCTTAAAAGACATCGAGCAAATAACCGCCAAGATCGCCAAACAAAAACCTGAAGATTTTAATCGGATTTCCACTGAAGAATTAGATCAGCGTTTGATTATTGAAAAAGGCAAAGTAAGCAACTTAGACGAACAGCAAAATAAACAAGAAAATGAGTTGCTGCTGCAACAATCACGCCCGCAACAGATACGTACAGAAATAGTGCTTGCTAGGCAAGATATAGAAAGCTCACAGAAGAAAGTAACTCTCCCTGCTGATGGAGCCACGACTACCTTAGAAACTGAAGCCAGACTCGCCTATTTAAAAACGATGATAGAGGCGCGTAACGCTGAGCTGAAAATGTTGGATATAGAGGCTATTAGTAATCCGTCTCGTGTTGAATTACTAAAAGCTGAACTGAAACTGCTGGATCTGCAAAAGAATGCCCTGATCCCGGTGATTACCACCATAGAAAATTTGTTAACAGGGCGGCGTCAGCAAGCCGCGCAAACTATAGAAGATGCGCTGAGTCAGGCAGAAAGTGAACTAGCAGGAAAGCACCCGCTGATTCAAGCTTATACCCGAGAGAACATTCAATATAGTCGTGATTTGCAAACCATTGCCACAAAAATTGATAGCTATACCGAGCAAAAAACTAAGCTTGATCTGCAAGCCAGCGACTTAGATAGCGACTTTAAGAGTGCAGAAAAGAAGATCAGCTTAGCGCGCCTAAGTCCGGCTCTGGGTAAGATGTTGCGCGAGCAACGTCGCAATATCTTAAGTCAAGATCAGTTCAAGTTGCAATCAGAAGCAATTCAAGATGAAACAGCTGACGCCAGTTTGGAGCAATTTAAAATTGAAGATCAGCTAAAACAATTGTCTGATATTGACGCTACTTTACACGATATCATGGATGAACAAGTTGATCATCAACTGCCCGCAGAGCAACGTATGATGATACAGGCAGAGTTACGCGTCTTGCTCAATAGTCAGGATGATTTGCTGAATAAACTATCTGTAGATTACACCACTTATTTACGTATCCTAGGTGATTTTGATTTTGCCAGACAACAAATGGCCGTTATTGCCAACAAGTTTGCGCTGTATCTGGATGAAAATCTATTATGGGTTAAAAGCTCAGATCCTATTAATATCCATTATATTGCTAGTTTATTTCATGCGACTCAGTGGTTATTGTCGCCGTTAAACTGGATGTCATTAATTAAAGATAGCTATAGCGTGGTACGGCAAAGTCCGTTCTTGATAGCCTTTGGTGTGTTAAGTTTAGTGTTATTGATGCTCTATGAAACGAAAGCTAAGAAACAACTGGCGGCTATCGCGGTTAAAGTTGAGAAGTTATCTACTGATAATTTTTACTACACTTTACAAGCTTTATCCTACACCTTAGTTTTGGTTTTACCCATACCGCTACTCAGCTTTTATTTAGGTTGGTTTTTGAGTGATGGCTTGCATGTTAGTGATTTTAGCAAAGCCATAGGAGAAGGTTTACAGAGTAGTGCGCCGTCGCTTATGTTCTTGCAGTTTTTTCATCATGTTTTTGCGAAGCAGGGTATTGCTCGTAGTCATTTTCAATGGCAAAAATTGACGGTCAGTTTGCTACGTAGCCAATTTTCTTGGATGCGTTTTATAGCCATCCCCGCTGTTTTTATTATGAGCACTACCTTGGCGTCGCGATATTCAGAGCATAGTGATAGTATCGGTAGATTAGCGTTAATCATATTACTATTGGCCATTACCGTGTTCTTTGGCTTGTTATTAAAGCCTAAACGGGGCATTTCATCGGCGACTATGATTCAATATCCTGAAGGTATGCTCAATAAATTACGCTACATCTGGTATCCAACAGTACTCTGTATCCCGTTGGTGATCATTGGTTTTGCGGCGGCAGGTTATTACTTGAGTGCCTTGGAATTACAGCAAAAGCTTATCATTAGCTTACGTTTAATTTTTCTGGCCATTATTATTCATGCCTTAGTGATTAGATGGTTGAACTTAATTAATCGGCAACTGGCGCTAAAAAATGTCCAGAATAAACGTAAAGCGGCGTTATTATCACAAAAACATCCCAGTGCCGGAGGTGATGATCCGGTATTGCCAGTTGATGAGCAATTGCTTGATATCCCAAAAATTAATGCTCAAACCATACGTTTACTCAATGTTTTTATAGCGCTGAGCTTAACTATCGGTTTCTGGATGATCTGGAAGAATATTTTGCCTGCCTTTTCCTTTTTGGAGCATATAGAACTCTGGCAACATAAGGTTAATATCGACAATCAAGACAGCTATGAGCCAATTACCTTAATTAATCTGTTGTTAGCGGGCTTGTATTTATTTATTACCGTGGTTTCGGTACGCAATTTTCCGGGCTTGATGGAGTTGATACTGTTCAGACGTATAGCCATAGAAGCGGGTGGTCGTTATGCAGTCAATCAATTAGCAAAATATGTGTTAATGACCATTGGTTTTATTAGTGTCGCTAATGAGTTAGGCTGTAGTTGGTCGCAGGTGCAGTGGTTAGTGGCAGCACTCAGTGTGGGGCTAGGTTTTGGCTTGCAAGAAATATTTGCCAATTTAGTTTCAGGGATTATTCTTCTATTTGAACGACCTATACGGGTTAGTGATACCGTGACCATAGGTGATATTACCGGTAAAGTCAGTCGCATACAAATGCGTGCCACTACGCTTATCGATGCCGATCAAAAAGAACACGTCGTACCGAATAAAACCTTTATTACCAGCCAGTTAGTTAATTGGAGTCTTTCTGATGCTATTACTCGACTAGTGATACCGGTTAATATCGCATATGGTTCTAATGTTGATCTTGCCTATAACGTGATGTTAGAAACAGTCTTATCTATGCCTTTGGTACTCGCAGAGCCAGAGCCTAGTGTGTTGATAATAGGCTTTGGTGATAACGCTCTTAATTTTTCCATACGGGTTTTTGTTAGTGAAGTCGCCAATAGAATGCCAGTCACCCATGAAGTCTATCGACGCTTGGAAATCGCTCTGCGAGAACATAATATCGAAATTCCTTTTCCACAGCGCGATATTCATATCCGTTCCTCAGTGATCGATGTGAATATTTGAGGGTCTGAGTGCCTACAATGGCTAATGCTATAAATCGGTATACCCACGTTTTGTACACTTACGCCAGACAAATGGGGCGAGGTCTTGTACAATATCAACAGTTTAAACTTTAAAGAGACCAAGACATTGAGCGCACAAAAACCAGATAGCTTAAATTATAAAAGTGCCGGCGTTGATATTGCCGCAGGTAATGAATTAGTTGAGCGCATCAAGCCTATTGCCGCAAGAACAAGAACCGCAGGCGTTATGGCAGGCTTAGGCGGCTTCGGCTCAATGTTCGAATTGCCCTTAGATCGTTATAAACAACCTATTTTAGTGTCGGGCACTGATGGTGTTGGTACTAAGTTAAAACTGGCTATTGATTTAGGCATACACAATACAGTAGGTATAGATTTAGTCGCCATGTGCGTTAATGACATTATTGTGCAAGGTGCAGAGCCCTTATTCTTTTTAGATTATTTTGCGACCGGTCATTTAGATGTCGATACGGCGGCAGCGGTGATTGAAGGTATAGGTCACGGCTGTGAATTAGCGGGTGCCGCTTTAGTCGGTGGTGAAACCGCTGAGATGCCTGGCATGTATGCTGACGGTGAATATGATCTCGCAGGCTTTTGTGTCGGTATTGTCGAAAAAACTAAAGTCCTAGACGGCAGTAAAGTAAGCGTTGGTGATAAGCTGATCGGTATTGCGTCTTCTGGTCCGCATTCTAATGGTTATTCTTTAGTTCGTAAGATCATAGAACACAGCCAATCTTCGCTGAGTGATGATTTTAATGGCCAAACCTTAGGCGAGACTTTATTAACGCCAACTAAAATTTATGTTAAATCTTTATTAGCCTTATTAGAAAAAGTCCCCGTCCATGCGTTTGCGCATATTACTGGCGGCGGTTTAACGGAAAATCTACCACGCGTATTGCCCACAGGCATTAATGCCGCCATTGATTTATCATCATGGGCTTTTCCTGATATTTTTGTCTGGCTACAAGAGCAAGGCAATGTCGCTTTGGCGGACATGTTGACCACGTTTAATTGCGGTATAGGCATGATCGTTTGCGTAGCCGCAGAAGATGAAGCTGAAACCTTAGCAACATTACAAGCCTTAGGCGAAACCGTTTATGTGATCGGTGAATTGATAGCCTCTGAAGGTCAAGCGGCCGTTATTTATAACTAAACGATAGTTACACGCTGCACTCCCCTTATTCCAGATCTAACGCAGGTATTGGCATAGCCAATACCTCTGCTGTAGCTCCCAGTAGCGCTACTGGGGTTGCTAATACCTCCGCTGTGATTGCCAGTAACGCTACTGAGCTTGCTAATACCTCCGCTGTGACTGCCAGTAACGCTGCTGTGCTTGCTAATACCTCTGCTGTGACTGCCAGTAACGCTACTGTGCTTGCCAATACCTCCGCTGAGATTGCCAGTAGCGCTACTGTGGATGCCAATACCTCAGTGCTAGTTCGTAAAACCTAGCTATAAATTAATTGATGCTTAAGTTCAATTCTCAATTTAGATATTCACAGTCGCTTAAAGACAGTCGTCGCTCATAAGGTCAAAAATCTCATAGAAGCGGCTGCAGTTTTGGTTGTTGACTTTGCTTAACTGATTCGTTAGTTTAGTCTTGATAGTGATATAAAAATAATTCAGTAAGCTCTAATCACTGTTGGAAAGCGCGTAACCATTGTCGATGATTGAAATCTTATTGTGTCTATCTCTCTAGCACTCAGACAAGCCCAGTCGTAAAGACAGGGCTTTGAAATGCTAGTGTATAAAAGCGAAATAATGGTCTTAGCATAGCCCAGTGTGGTATTAGAAGTGATGAGCTAACAACGGGGGATTGCGCTAGTCTGAGTGAGACTCTTGCTAGTGCTGTTGGGAGTCTAAAGGATCACGCTAGCGATGCTAGCGTGACGATTGGCTATTCTAGACCGTGTAGCCGCAGAGCTTTAGGTCTTACGGCTACTAATTTAAAACGGGGCACTAGCTTAATCGCGCACTTTTAAACAGGATTCTTTTAAGAGTAGACAAAAGGCGAAGGGCGAAGGCTTAAGCCTAGTATCTGCGCCGCCATAAGTTGCTAACCTCCTAGACTTAATCTTTCGCCTTGAGCCTTTCGTCTGAGTTGAAGCTGCCCCGCCTTAAGTTGCTAGCCGGTCTTACTAACCAAGCCCCGTTAGGTATGTGGCTATATCCTGCTCAGTTGGGCATTAAATTTAAAGCCCTTAGCGCTAGTTGTGGTTAAGTTCTGTCGGTCTGCCCATGCATAAGCGTTGAAATACCCGTGCAGCTGCAATGCCGTTAATCACAAAAGTAATCGTCAATGGCAGAGCAAACCAAGGGCCAAAGTTGCTAGCGTGGAATAATAATAAATCTTCACCCAAAAATGCAGGAGAAATCGGGAAGCCGACTAAGCACAAAAAACTGATAAATAACAGCATAGATAATAGTGGTTGAGTTTCTGCAAAGGCTCTATAAGTGAATGGGCTATTGGCAAAGACATCGTTTTTGAGTAATTTTGCCAACACTATGATACCTAAAGCCCAAGCAGGTATGATGCCGCAGGCTAATAACAACACATCGTCCCAGGCATTTGGATTTAAAAAACATACGGCGACACCCGCTAATAGTGAGCTAACACCGATAGCATGCCAGACTTTATAAGGGCTATGTTTTTCACTGAAAGCACCTAAAGAAGTAAGTACCATAAATACCGATAGGGGTAAGGCAACATAGCTTTGATTGAAATCGAAGCTGAGTAAGATAAGTTCAATCACAGTAAATCCTGCCAAGCTATACAGTAGTTTGTTGGTGACAGATATGCGGTTAATCTTTGAACCAAGTCTTTTGAGTGGAGACCATAGTATCGCGCGGACTAGCATCTCTAAATGCGCTTCTTGCAAAGAAAAGACATACAGAGTGTTTTGTAAAACTTCAGGGATCGTATGACGTAAAGACGCGGGTAAAAACTGAAAAAAAGAACTCTTATTGATATTAAAGCCAGAATCCGTTGAGCTTTCTACGCGTAGTAAATGCACCACGATAGAAGGTGAAACTAGTAGTTGATAGCAGCGTAAAAAAGCGTTGCCAAAGAAATGCACCAATACTAAAGACTCTAAACCTAGCGCCAATTCCATAAACATAAAGCCAACCTGAGTAATCGAGGCATAAGCAATTTGGCCTTTGATGTTGGACTGAGTTTTTTCAGAAAGACTGGCTACGATTACAGTCAAAAAACCGATGATAAACACAATAAAGCGCGGTACATAATAGTATGACCATATTGGTAGTGTTCTTAGTAATAAGAACACGCCCAAATGCACCGATAAAGCACCATAAAAAATAGCACTAGAGGGTGTGGGGCCTTCCATGGCTCTGGGTAGCCAAAAACAAAATGGGAATTGTGCAGACTTACCCACTGCGGCAATCAGTATCAAGGTTGATACTAATAACAAGGCTCCATAGCTAGCTGGAGGCAGGTTGGGATTACTAAATAACTCAGCCAATTGGCTAAAGCGCTGGCTTTCATGAAATAACAGATGGCTTAGCCATGCGCCTAATAATAAGCCTATGTCACAAAAGCGATAAATAGTATAAGCGCGTAAGGCATTACGTACTGGTTGTACTCGGTGCCTATAAAAAGCAATCAACAAAAATGAGGAGATACCGACCACTTCCCAGCCGGCAAATAGTATGTCGATAGAGCCAGACAAGATCACGATATTCAGACCAAATACAAAACTAAAAATGGTCATAAAAAAGCGTTGATAGCCTTCTTCACGGTGTAAATAGACCCTACAATATTTGACGATAATAGAAAAAATAGCCCAGACACTAAACAGATAAACCGCGCCTACCTTATCCAGATAAAATATGATCGGAAACCGGTAATCATCAGTTTCATATAAGGTAAATGACTGGTATTCATGATTAGGAAAGCCAGCGCTGGCCCAAGTTAACAATAAGCCGACTAGGCTTAAGCCCATAGCATGTGTGCACCAAAAGCTAATGCGAGCGATGCGCTGCTCGTTACGATCTGATAACAAAATTAAGATAAATCCCAGCAAAGGCAAGGCTAAGCTGGTTAAGATTAAGTCGTTCATGCTGGGCTCCGCGTCATGTGATGCACCGGTATGGTATGAGTTTGCCCTGCTAATATATGAGCCGATAGCTCTGAAGAGGGTACTCGCGCATCGTTGGCAAGCTCAATAGCTTCCCAACCCTTGGCTGAATACAAAAACTGCTGATGGTTTTCGGGATGGCAGGCGACTAGCCTAACCCATTCGTTATCTAACCATTCTTTAAGGTCGCCTAATCTCGCAATGGTTTTATCCATGATATCGTGGGTTTGTTCGACAACAATCAGTAAGCGTGCAGGTTGATGAACTTCTATCATCTGTTGTGGCAAGCCCGTGCGCAGATCGCCTTCCACACCGTTGGCAACGCCCAGTAAGCCGATGACATTGTGCGGCAATTTAGTGCCGGCACCATAAACAGAGTTATCAATGCGCGAGAATAAATATTCTAAATTAATGCCGCCACAGACAGGAATCACCGCTGATAAAATACGCGCCATCACCCCACCTTGGGCATCGGTGCCTGGATCATAAGAGTGTAAAAAGGCGCGCCTATCCATGAATAAGTCACGCGTTAATTGCCGTCTGCCTACGATAGCGTATAGATTGTTCGAATGATTATATTCTGGGCGCGGCTCAAAGATGGAAGTGGTACGTTCTTTGACGTGATCATGTGCAATTTTATTGCTTTGCTGAATTGGTGCTAGTTCAAACCAACGGCAACGTTCTGCGGCATTACGTTCTAAGGCTTCAGTCATAGCTGTTTGGAAAGCGGCTAAACCGGTGGCGGGATGTTGTATCAATAAATGAGGGTCGAAATAAGTGATTTCATCACGGCTGGTATTATGCAAAGCTGCAATGAAACGGGTGCTATCAGGAATATTAATGCCGCGTTCTCGTAATAGCTCGCGTACTGCTTCATTATTAGCCATCCAAGCGAAGGCCCTAGCATTGGGTGCGCCAGGTTTACCAGAGCAAGCACCACAATCGTAAGCAGCAAAATGTGGGTTATTAACACTGCTCGAACCATGAGCGACCACTACCACTAGCGGTGCAAAGTATTCAATTAAGCCTATATTGCGTAATAACCCGCCTAAACGATCTGCCATTTCGCTTACTGAAAAACCCAGTAAATGACCGTCTTCATTAGGCTCTTCAGATTCTCTAAGTAAATGTAATTGCGAGTGGGCATCAATTTCACTTAAGGAGCGAATGCTAGGCAATTTTGCGCCTGGACGAAACACATCCCAAGTCATGCGAGCTGCGAAACCCAGTCCTAAGGTTTGCGTATATAACCAGCCTCTAAATAAAGTATGTGCGGTAAAGTGGCCATGAGTTGTTTTACTGGTTTTAGTCGTGAGATCTCTATCAGCAGATTCTTTAATTAAATGTTTAGGAACGATGATATTGGGGCATTGCGCGACAGGATAAGCATCATCTAAACCTTGATAAAAGAAATCGATACCAAAAAAACCGGCCGCACCAAACGTTTCTACTTCAGGGTAGACTTCTTCTAGGTTTCGCCTTAAAGAGCATTCTCTATCATCGATACAAAACAAGGCTTGAGCAGCAGGCGTGGTAGAGCTAGATTCAGCGCTAATAGGCTTTAAGGCTAGTAATAGCTCGCTATGTAAAGACCATTCCATAGCTTCATGCCAGACTCTTAAGCGTAAGGGTATTTTAGGGCTAAGGGCGTCTTCTTTGAGTAAAGGTGTGCTTTCTGGGTGAGGAAGTTCTGCAATACAGGCAAAGTGAGGGCCTTTTTTCTTAAGTAAAGACGCTAATTCTAAGATTAACTCTATGGCGATTAATTGTTTAAGAGAAATGTCACGCCTAGCCAGTAGGGCTTTAGGATTTTGTTCAATAACGCCAACCATACCCGACCAACCAGGATGAGCCAGTAACATTTCTAAGATATATTGTTCATAGAAAGCGCTATCTCCGACTATTTTTTGTAAACAATGGGCAATCACCTCATCGGGTGTTTGTATTAATAGGTCTTGGATTTGCAGCTCATTCAGTGGATACAACGGTATTAAGCTGTTTCTGGCCAAGCGCACGATGCAGTCCCAGAATGATTCGTTATCATTGGGTAAGCACCAGCGACTAATGCCTTGGTCAAGAAAGTTACTGAGCAAGCGGAACAAGATAGGATGCACAAAAGAGTTGAGATCCATCTCAAGCTGCGTTAACCAAGCATTGCGGATACCATGATTAGTCAGTGAAACTGGCGGATAGTGTCCGATGTCATCTTTTTCGAATAAAGTTTTGCGTAAATGCTCTTGTTGCTCAGCACTGCAGTTGGCGTGGGCTACCGCCCAGTTAATCGAGTCGTTGTTGATGCGTCCTTCTAGATATAATGCTTGATAATCAGATAAGGGCAAATAACTGCGGGCACCAAATAGTTTTGCCGCAATAGCCACGCCTTCATGAAAGGGATGCTGCTGAAAAGCATGTAAGGTGTTGTGATGTATAAAGTCCTTAATAGGACCTTGGGCGGGCAACCAATGGGCAATATGCGCTATACAGGCATCTAAATTAAACTCAGCATTTGTTATAGTTTGCAAGGTTGTCTGTAGGGTTGGTTGATTATGAGCCATGTTGTTATCCTTTAACCGCGGCATTCGTTTATTTTAACTTTCATGGCTTATTTTACAGCATGAACTACGCCAAAATATCAACGTTACAAAATTAATACTGAGCTAATGTGGGGTATTTTTATAAGCAATTGATATTAAGTGGTATTTATGTCAAACATCGCTAGATGCTGGGTGCAGTATTTAAACTATTGCCAATTGATTAGGCTTTTGTGTTGTTATCGACATGGTCATGATCTAGACTTTGTGTAAATAAACCGAATTAATTGGTTTAAATGCCCCTATTTTGACAAGGTCGGTTTAAGCGGCTGAGCTAGTTGGCCGGATGAAGCGTAAGCCATTGTTAGCATTAGCTGTCGATTAGCGCTGGCTGTGCACTGCACTCGCTTAGATAAATAGTTGTATTGATTTGAAAGGCACGTTTGTTGCTTTAATCATTCTACTATCCTCCCTTAAGTTCACGTTAATATGCCAGAGACGCTATGAATACTGTTTTTTACCATCCTGCTAAGTTACGTGCGCTATCATTTTTGGGCTTGTTACTGCTGGCTCTGGTGATATTGGGTAGTATGATCTGGCGAAATCTACATCATTTTGAAACGGTTTTATCGTATGTGAGCTATTCTCATCGCATACAAAATGTATCAGTCAATTTGCAGCAGTCACTGATGGGCTATGTGACGGAAACCGTTCCGGACACCCAGCCTACCGATTTAGCTAGGGCATTGGCTGAAATGAAGATGTTAATGGCTGATAGTCGCTATTTGTCTCCCCCAGAAAATCTTGCCGAATTAGAAAAATTAGGCCTGTTGCTCGCTGATGTAAATAGTTTAGATAAAACAAAGAAGCATGCTCATTTGAAGCAAGCATTGGATGTGATGAGTAAGATGCTAGATGAAGAAGGTCTACGCAGAGAAACCTTATTAGAAGATATTAATTTAGATACACAGACAGAATTGTATATCGCCTCCATTATCTTTACCCTGATTTTATTAGGGGCGCTGTTGTTTTTATACCGGCGTATCTTACATCCCTTAAATGATCTCAGACAATTGCTAGAGCGTTTAACGGATGAAAATTATACGCCGATTACTACCCATCACTTGGATCCCTTATTGGTTCCCGTTTTTAATAGTTACAATGAAATGGTCATTCATTTGGCTGAGCTGGAAGAAGCTAAGCGTTTGTATGCCCAGTCTTTGCAGCGCGAAGTTAGATTGGCTACCCAAGCACTTTTAGAGCAACAAAATAGTTTAGCTAGAGCTGAACGTTTGGCAGCTATTGGTGAAGTAGCAGCAGAATTAGCTCATGAAATACGTAATCCGTTGGCAGGCATACAAATGGCTTTTAATAATTTGTGTCGCGAAATTAATGATATTAGCCAATGCGAACGTATGGATTTAATCAGTGACGAGTTAAAGCGTTTGGCTAGATTGCTCAATGATATGCTTAATCAGAGTAGACACACTCCCGAAATGGCGAGTTATTTTGATATGGCAACTTTGATAGGTGATTTATTGACGCTGACTCGTTATCAGGTTGCCGAAGCCATAGAGCTGAGCAGTGAAGCACCTGAGCGCTTAACGGTACATTTACCTCAAGGTGGTATTCGTCAGGCGTTATTAAATTTGATACTGAATGCAGCAGATGCTCTGGATAATAATGAAGGTTTAATTTGTATTAAAGTGAACAGTTCCGCTCAAGGTTTACGTATTGATGTCTGCGACAATGGCCCTGGATTTTCTCAAGATATGCTGAGCTATGGTATTCGTCCGTTCCGTACAAGTCGACCCCGAGGTACGGGCTTAGGTTTGGCGATGGTACAACGCTTTGTTAAAGATTGCGGTGGATCTATTAAGTTAAGTAACCAACTGCCTTGTGGCGCATGCGTCACAGTATTATTACCCAAAGAATGTCTCGTTAAGGAATAAGTATGATAGAAACATTACTCATCATTGAAGATGAAAAGTTGCTAGGTTCTGAGTTGTCTAGGCATTATCGTGCATTAGGTTGGGAAGTGGTGTTGGCTGACAGTTTGGTAGCAGCTAAGACCTTGTTACTTAAAATGCGTATTGAGCCCTTACTCATCTTATCCGATATGAATTTGCCCGATGGTAATGCTCTTGATTTTATGGAGGAGGTCAAGCCGCAGGTTAATTATGCCGAATGGTTATTTTTAACCGGTTACGGTAGCGTGCCTGATTCAGTAAGAGCTCTGCGTTTAGGAGCTTATGATTTTTTAGAAAAGCCTTGTGATTTGGAACGTTTAGATTTGGTTGTGGCCAGTGCTGCGCGTAGTGCTTCAATACAACGTCGTGTTATTGATCAAACCAAACAAAGTTATCGACGTTATTCCCCTGAGGCTTATGTAGGTCATAGTCAGCAAGCCCAAGGTATACGCCAGTTATTGGCGAAACTGACCCAAGTGCCTTTTAGTGCTTTAATTATAGGCGGCGAAAGTGGTACCGGTAAGGGTTTAGCTGCGCGCATTTTGCATTATGGAGGTCCGCGCGCTCAACAGCCTATGATAGAAGTGAATTGCGCGGCTTTACCTAGAGAAATACTGGAGTCAGAATTATTTGGTCATGAATCGGGTGCTTTTACGGGCGCTTCGGGTCGTCATCGTGGTTTATTGGAGCAGGCCGATGGCGGTACCTTGTTCATGGATGAAATTGGTGAAATGCCTCTGGATTTACAGGCCAAATTGCTGAAAGCCATTGAAGATCATAAAGTACGGCGCTTGGGTGGCGAAAAAGAAATTAGTGTCGATGTGCAAATCGTTGCTGCCAGTAATCGTGATCTGGAACAGATGTCTCAAGAGGGTAGTTTTAGAGCTGATTTGTATCACCGTTTAAGCGTATTTAAAGTTATTTTGCCGCCGTTACGGGAAGCGGTTGAAGATTTAGATGAGCTAGTGCCCTTATTTGTGGCCGAGTACAATGCTAAAGCAGGGCGGCAGGTTAAAGATATTCCTTTAGAAGTTTGGCATAAGCTTAAGGCGCATCACTGGCCAGGTAATGTCAGGGAATTACGTAATGTCATTGAACGTTGTGTTTTATTTGCTGAGGGCGCGACATTCCCAGGGCAATGGCTACAATTACCCGGCTGGCATAATCCCATTAATGTAATAGGTTCTGAGTATATGACTGATCCTACTCAGGCAGAAGTCAGTGAAGACGGTATTTATTTGCCATTAGATGGCAATATGGCCTTGGATGACATGGATAAATTTATTATTAAAACAGCTTTAGAACGCGCTAATAATAATTTAACCGCCGCCGCCAGAGCCTTGGGTGCAACGAGAGAAACCCTACGTTATAGGGTTCGTAAATATCATCTTAAGTCGGTGGATTGAAAGCTTTAGATTTGTAGGGAGGGGCGACAAATTCGCCCAGTTTAGGGGCGCTAGGCGCTATTGCTCCGAAACCCTCTAATGCCGGTCGGGGTTTGCAACCCCGACCGAAACGTTTAGATGCTTCGACAACTTCGAAACGTAAGGATTTATTTAACAAATCTCCCCTAACCCCTCTTTTCCAAAGAGGGGGACTGAATGATTGACATTCACCCAATATCGAAAACAATCGAACAACAAACTTAATGCCGGTCGAGGTTTTGTAGGGCGCCAGGCGCTATTGCTCCGAAACCACCCTGCAACATTGATCTACCATACCTGTTATTACGGCTTATGTTTGCAACAAGTGATTAGAGTAGCGCGTCTTTGCTCGTTATAATGCAAAGCTGTTATGAGCTAATAACTATCCAAACGTATTCAAAAAGGACAATACAATGACAAGTACTCAACAACGCGCCGAATTACAACGCCAAATTTGGCAAATTGCGAATGAGGTACGTGGCTCAGTCGATGGCTGGGATTTTAAGCAATATGTATTGGGCACTTTGTTCTATCGGTTTATTAGCGAAAACTTTGCCAGTTATATTGAAGGCGGTGATGAAAGTGTTAATTATGCAGCACTTCCCGATGATGTTATCAGCGCAGAAATAAAAGACGATGCCATTAAAACCAAAGGTTATTTCATCTACCCCAACCAGTTGTTTGCCAACATAGCCGCCACCGCCAATAATAATGCTAACCTCAACACCGATTTAGCCGCCCTATTTTCTGCTATCGAAAGCTCGGCCAATGGTTATCCCTCTGAATTAGACATTAAAGGCTTGTTTGCCGATTTTGATACCACCAGTAACCGCCTAGGCAACACCGTTGCCGATAAAAATACCCGCTTAGCCTCTATACTTAAAGGCGTAGAAAAACTAAGCTTTGGCAATTTCCAAGAAAGCCATATTGACCTGTTTGGCGATGCCTACGAGTTTTTAATCTCTAACTATGCCGCCAATGCCGGTAAATCGGGTGGCGAATTTTTCACTCCGCAACATGTGTCCAAGCTGATTGCCCAGCTGGCCATGCACAAGCAGGCCACCGTCAATAAAATTTACGACCCAGCGGCAGGTTCAGGTTCATTGTTACTGCAAGCCAAAAAACACTTTGATGCCCATATCATTGAAGATGGTTTTTTTGGTCAAGAAATCAACCACACCACTTACAACCTTGCGCGTATGAATATGTTTTTGCATAACATTAACTACGACAAGTTCAATATGGCGCTGGGCGACACCCTGAAAGATCCGCGTTTTGGCGATGACAAACCCTTTGATGCCATTGTCTCTAACCCGCCTTATTCGATAAACTGGATAGGCAGCGACGATCCCACTCTCATTAATGATGAACGCTTTGCGCCCGCAGGTGTCCTAGCGCCCAAATCTAAAGCCGATTTTGCTTTTGTACTGCATGCCTTGAGTTATTTATCCAGCAAAGGCCGCGCGGCGATTGTCTGTTTCCCCGGTATTTTTTACCGTGGTGGTGCCGAGCAGAAAATCCGCCAATATTTGCTAGATAACAACTATGTAGAAACCATTATTTCTTTAGCGCCCAACTTATTTTTTGGCACCACCATTGCCGTCAACATCTTAGTGCTTTCCAAACACAAAGCCGACAACCTTACCCAGTTTATCGATGCCAGCGCTTTATTTAAAAAAGCCACCAATACCAACACTCTCAGCGATGAACACATCGCGCAAATAATGACCGCGTTTGATGATAAGACCGACGTTGAGCACTTTGCAAAATCAGTGCAATACGACGCTATAGCTGCCAACGACTACAATCTATCGGTAAGCTCTTATGTAGAAACTAAAGACACCCGTGTAGTCATTAATATTACTGAGTTGAATGCCGAGTTGAAAACCACAGTAGCAAAGATTGATCAGCTACGCGCTGACATTGATGCCATTGTTGCGGAGATAGAAGGAGATGTCGCATGATCTTAGAAAATAAGCTAAACATCACCGATCAAATCGAGTTGGCCAAAGCCGAAGAAAAAATCAGCAAACAAAAAGCCAAGCAACTTTTTGACTCCGGCGATATTAACAAAGTGGAAGTCGGTACATTCACAGGGCTTTCTTTTATCCATGCCTATTTGTTTGAAGAAATTTACCCCTTTGCCGGAAATATCCGCGACGTAAATATTGCCAAGGGCACAACCGCTTTTGCGCGGGTCATGTACCTTGAATCATCGTTAAAACATATCGACGCCATGCCCCAAAGCACTTTTGATGAAATCATCGAAAAATATGTCGAGATGAATGTCGCTCACCCCTTCCGCGAAGGCAATGGGCGTGCTACCCGCATTTGGTTGGATATGATGCTCAAAAAAAACATCCATCGGGTGGTAGATTGGAATCAAGTGCATAAAGAAGACTATCTTTCTGCCATGCAGCGCAGTGTGGTCAAAGACATTGAAATTAAAGTCCTGCTTAAACAAGCCCTCACGGATCAAATTAATGACCGCGCCCTGTTTATGAAGGGTATTGATGTGAGCTATTACTATGAAGGCTATAGTGAATTCAAAACTGAGGAGCTGTAGCTATGAGCAAAGAATTTCTGTTTTTGATGTACAACACGCCGCAGGAAGATATTAAAGTCAATGTAGTGGTAAAAGATGAAACCCTTTGGCTCACGCAAAAAGCCATGGCGACACTTTTTGATGTTCAAACACCGGCCATCAATAAGCATTTGAAAAATATATTTGAAGAAGGTGAGCTGGATAAAGAAGTGGTTATTTCCAAAATGGAAATAACCACTGAACACGGTGCGATTGAAGGCAAAACCCAAACAAAAGAGACTAATTTTTACAATCTCGATGCCATCATCTCGGTTGGCTATCGCGTGAACTCTACCAAAGCGACCCAGTTTAGAATATGGGCGACAAAGACCTTAAAGGAATTCATCCAAAAAGGCTTTGTGATGGACGACGAACGCCTAAAGCAAGGCTCACAAGTTTTTGGCAAAGATTATTTCCGCGAACTGCTTGATCGCGTTCGTTCAATCCGTGCCAGCGAGCGGCGCATTTGGCAACAAGTCACCGATATTTTTGCCGAATGCAGCTTTGACTACGCCTCTAACGCTCAAATAACCAAAGATTTCTATGCGATGGTACAAAATAAATTTCATTTTGCCATTGCAGGACAAACCGCCGCCGAGATTATTTATACCAAAGCCGATAGAAATACAGACCACATGGGCTTAAGCACATGGAAAAATGCGCCCGATGGACGCATCCTTAAATCAGACGTGACCACAGCTAAAAACTACCTGACTGAAAAAGACATTAAACGCTTAGAGCGTACCGTTTCAGGTTACTTTGACCATATTGAAGACCTGATAGAGCGAGAAAACACTTTCTCGATGGAAGACTTTGCCAGCAGCGTCAATGAATTTTTGGCGTTTAGAAAATTCGACATCCTGACCGACAAAGGCAAAATCTCCAAACAGCAGGCAGATAACAAGGCTACGGCAGAATACGATGCCTTTAATAAAACTCAAAAAATTGTTTCTGATTTTGACAAGGTGATAAAAACAATAAAGAAGAAAGACGGTAATG
>CAIVGC010000336.1 GCA_903905335.1 uncultured Methylococcaceae bacterium | reverse complement strand
ATTGCATTGTTAATATTCCAGATAACACAGGCTACGAGTAGTTGTGCTGCATGCTTTTCGCAACCCAACGATATATCAGCTTAATGTTGGGTTAACGATAAAGCCGTTAGCCCAACCTACTGTTAACACAGCATTATCAGGGCTCGATGTTGGCTTAATTACAACAATGCGGCAATGTTTACCGTAGGTTGGGCTGCATGCTTTTCGCAACCCAACAATATATTGGTTCAATGTTGGGTTAACGATAAAGCCGTTAGTCCAACCTACGCCAAACTCTTACTAGCAACTTCATACACATCCCTAGAAACAGCTTTTGTACTTATAATGCGCTGTAACTGGGTTTTGATGAGTTCCTGTCTAACTACATCATAACGACGCCAGGTAGTTAAGGCACTTAACATGCGTGATGCCACTTGAGGGTTGAGGCTATTAAGGCTGATAATCTGGTCGGCCAGATATTGATAACCCTGACCATTTTCGGCATGAAAATGTAAAGGATTGGCCTGACTAAAAGCACCAATTAAGGCTCTGACCCGATTAGGATTGCTGATATCGAAAGCGGGGTGTTGCATTAAGGTTTGCACCTTAGCAAAAGTATCGGTTTGCGGACTAGTCGCTTGTAGAGCGAACCACTTGTCGATCACTAAGGCCTCAGCTTGCCATTGCTGATAAAAATCAGCCAAGCATTGTTGTTTGGCAGGATGCGCATTATTAACGATTACCGCTAAGGCGGCAATTTGATCGGTCATATTTTTAGCGCTGGTAAATTGCTGCTGCGCCCAGTGCTGATATTCAGCGAGTTCTAAGCGACCTAAGTAAGCTAAGCAGGTGTTTTTAATGCGTCGACGACCTATGGCATCAGCATTAAATAAACCTGATTCATCGAGATGATGGGCGTTATATAAGGCTTTGAATTGCACCTGTAGCTGTTCAGTTAAACCATGTATTACAAATTCACGTGCCTGATGAATAGCGACTACATCAATTACCGGCATTTGCTCGGCTAAATACGTTTCTGAAGGCAGGCTGAGTAATAATGATAAATACGATAAGTCAGCAGGCGCATGCGCCATGATTTGCTTAAACGCCTCAATAAGAATGGGGTTCAGCACTAAAGCGCGTCCCTGATGTAAGTCCTCGATTAAATTGAAAATAATTTGGCTAGCGAGTTGCTGGCCGGCTTCCCAGCGATTAAAGGTATCGCTGTCATGGCTTAATAAAAAGGCCAGTTCTTCAAGGCTGCGTTCGAAAGCTAGTTTAACCGGCGCTGAAAAGCCCCTTAAGATAGAAATGATTGGGCGCTGCGCGAGGGCTTCAAAACTAAAGCATTGTACTGCTTCGGTCAGCTGCAAAATAACTTCAGTACCGGCAGCGCTACCATCAGGATTAAGCAAGCCGACTGTGACAGGAATATGTAAAGGTTGTTTATTAGTTTGTCCGGGCGTATCCGGGCAGTGTTGGCTTAGCGTTAAGTTTAAGGTTTGGCTATTTGCATCGTAAGCTTGTTGTACGCTGATCACGGGAGTACCCGCTTGTTCGTACCAACGACGGAATTGAGTTAAGTCGATGTTATTGGCTGCTTCCATAGCATTGACAAAATCATCGCAAGTGACGGCTTGGCCGTCATGGCGTTCAAAATACAGATCACTACCTTTACGAAAACCCTGGGCACCGACCAATGTGTGAATCATACGCACGACTTCTGCGCCTTTTTCATACACGGTTAAGGTATAAAAATTATTGATTTCTATATAAGCTTCGGGGCGGATAGGATGCGCCATAGGGCCTGCATCTTCTGCAAATTGGCGCGTGCGCAGCATGTTGACATCTTCGATGCGTTTAACGGCTTTAGAGGTGCGATCACCGGTAAATTCTTGGTCTCTAAATACCGTAAAGCCTTCTTTAAGGCTTAATTGAAACCAGTCGCGGCAAGTAATACGATTGCCGGTCCAATTATGGAAATACTCATGGCCTATGACGCCTTCGATGTGTTCATAATCACTATCGGTCGCGGTATCGGGACGTGCCAACACAAACTTAGTGTTGAATACGTTCAATCCTTTATTTTCCATAGCACCCATATTGAAATGGCCTACCGCTACGATCATGTATAAATCTAAATCATATTCACGACCGTAAACTTGATCATCCCAGAGCATGGAATTTTTAAGAGATTGCATGGCATGAGCGCATTTATCTAAGTCATGCGCTTCGACAAAAATTTGTAAACTGATGGGGCGATTAGAGAGCGTGATAAATTCATCTTTAATACACTCTAGCTGTCCGGCAACTAGGGCAAATAAATAACAAGGTTTGTTAAAAGGATCTTCCCAAGTGACCCAGTGTTGGTTGTCAGCCAAATCGCCTTCCGCAATTTTATTGCCGTTTGATAATAAGACCGGATAACGGTTTTTGTCACCCACCAAGGTGGTGGTGAATTTAGCCATAACATCGGGACGATCCAGAAAGTAAGTGATCTTTCTAAAGCCTTCTGCTTCGCATTGTGTGCATAACATGCCGTTAGATAAATATAAACCTTCTAAAGCGGTATTGGCTTTTGGGTTAATGGTATTTTCGATCGTCAATACAAAGCTACGATGCTGCGGCACGTCAGTAATAGTGAGTGACTCTTCAGTGTGCTGATAATCTTGTGTGCTTAATTCGTTATCATCATTAAGCACTACGCGTGTTAAGAGTAAATTTTCACCGGCTAAAACCAGCGCTACATCACCCGTTTGGCTAGCAGGATTACGTATTAAAGTCAGGCGTGAAATAACCTGAGTTTGTTCTTCAGCTAAAGTAAATTTTAAATCAACGTTCTGAATAAGATAGTCAGGCACGGTGTAATCTTTTAAGAGAATAGTCGGTGGATTAATGGCTGTCATGTGTGTACCTGTTGATATGTTGCTTTTTAGCAGCGTAAATAGTGAGTAAGGCCCAAGCGCAAATTAAGCTAACGCCGCCGACGGGAGTGATGATACCGAGTATTTTCATGTCCAGCAGTACTAGTAGATATAAGCTACCAGAGAATAAAAGTATGCCGATAAACATCAAGGTACCGGCCCATTTTAATAATTTAGAGGTGGGGGCTTGTAGCAAGGCTAGGGCAATGCCAATCAAGCCTAGCGCATGCCACATTTGATAGCTGACACCAGTTTGATACGTCGTTAATTGCTCGAGGCTTAGGCTGGCTTTTAAAGCATGAGCGCCAAAAGCACCCATGCCCACACCTACTAAGGCACTTAAGGCACCTAAAAATAAGAAAATGGATTTCATATTAACGCTCTGTGAGTCTAGGAATAAGTTGGGCTAAGTTACACGGTCGAGTACGGTGATCTAACTGCTCTTTAATAAGACTGTCCCAGCCAGTACGGCAAGCACTCGATGAGCCGGGCAGGCAGAATAAGTAAGTCGCATTAGCGACACCCGCCAAAGCGCGAGATTGTATGGTTGAGGTTTTAATGTCTTGGTAAGATAACATCCTAAAGGTTTCACCAAAGCCATCTAGCACTTTGTCGAGTAAGGGTGCTATAGCTTCAGGCGTACCATCGCGACCTGTCACCCCTGTGCCGCCGGTACTAATGATAACTTGTATTTCTGTTTGGGCTATCCACTGGGAAATCACGGCACGAATTTGGTAGATATTATCAGGCACTATTTTCTTTTCTAGCACCTGATGCCCTGCGTCAATGGCCCGATCTACTAAGGTTTTGCCCGACACATCATCGGCATCAGTACGCGAATCAGAAACCACTAAAATGGCAATGTTTAAAGGTATGAATTCTCTATCAGGGGTCATGTTATTAAGTAAAGTTGGGTTGTTTTTGAGCAACCCAACATTAGATAGCATCAATGTTGGGTTAACGATAAAGCCGTTAGCCCAACCTACAGGTTATTCGTTTTTAAAGCGATGTGTCATGTAGGTTGGGCTGCCTTTTGGGGCAACCCAACATTAGATAGCATTAATGTTGGGTTAACGATAAAGCCGTTAGCCCAACCTACAGGTTATTCGTTTTTAAAGCGATGTGTCGTGTAGGTTGGGCTGCCTTTTTGGGCAATCCAACATTAGATAACATCAATGTTGGGTTAATCATAAAACTATTAGCTCAATCTATATGATATGTTTATTATCTTAACACAACAAATAAGCCTTGTTCGCCGCGTTGAATATTAATCAGCACCGGACTATTAGGATTAATGACGCGCTTTAATTCCTCCAGATTATGTACGCGATAGCGATTGGCGGAGACGATCACATCGCCCGGCCTTAAACCTACTCGCCAAGCATAAGAGGCGGTATTAATTTTATCGAGGCTAATGCCTTCTAACTGGTTTTTTGCGGTCGCGGTTAACACGGTACCGACTAATAAACGATGTAGTTTTTCACCCGCTAGTTGAGTTTGTTCTGGTTTCGCGATAACAGCGGTAACGGCTTTTTTTTCTGTGCCATGAAAATAGTCTAAGGTGACTTTATCGCCAATTTGCAATAGGCCTACGATGTTATTAATGTCTTGGCTGTTATTAATAGGTTTATCGTTTGCGCCCACAATAATATCACCCGGTTCTAAACCTGCTTTGGCTGCGGGTGAATCATTTTCAATACGACTAATAGCCGCGCCATGTTGGGTTTCTAAGTTAAAGGCATTAACCAGCTCAGGAGTTAAATCTTGCGTAGTGACACCTAATAAGCCGCGTTTGACTTCGCCATGTTTAACCAGCACATCTTTAATACTATTTATCATATTAGTGGGTATGGCAAAACCAATGCCGACGTTGCCACCAGAAGGTGCCAGAATTGCGGTATTCATGCCTATGAGTTCACCGCGTAAATTAACCAGCGCACCGCCAGAATTACCGGGATTAATAGAGGCATCGGTTTGAATAAAGTTTTCATACTTTTCTATGCCTAAGCCAGAGCGACCTAAAGCGCTGACTATGCCAGAAGTAACGGTTTGCCCCAAGCCAAAAGGATTACCAATGGCAACCACAAAATCACCGACTTTAAGCAGACTAGAATCTGCCATCGTTAATTGGCTTAAATTATTAGCTGGAATCTTAATGACTGCGACATCAGATTCAGGGTCTGTACCGATGAGTTCAGCATTCAGTTGTCTACCATCATGTAAGGTGACTAAGATCGTATCGGCTTTATCAATAACATGGTTATTGGTCAAAACCAGACCTTGCTTGCTGTCGATAATAACGCCAGAACCTAAACTGTTTTTTTGTTGCTGTTGGCGCGATTGATTAGGCACATTAAAAAATTGCCTAAAGACAGGGTCCTGCATTAACGGATTATCGCTGAGCTGAATATTTTTTGAGGTAGCGATATTGACCACGGCTGGCATACTACGTTCCAGCATAGGCGCTAAAGAAGGCAAGGCTTGAGTGCCATCGTAAGGAGGCAAGCCGGCAGCTAGGCTAAGAGTGGATATTGATAAAATAGATAATAAAGCTAGGGACTTTAATAAGTATGTTTTCATCTGTAAGAGTTAAAGGTGAGTTAAAGAATCATACATGACAATATAAGTGTGAAAATGTTTAAATCAAGGCTGATTATTTTCCTGATTATAACGATGCTTCAGCAATCGTCATACCCGCAGGGATTGCCGGTATCTAATTTACATGGAGGTATATTTATAAGCCTAGGTTCGAGCAATCCATGCTGTAACGACATTTATTTTAAATTAGCTGAAGCAGCTTGCTAATCAGGTCAGTTTTTGAAGTTGGTTTTTGTGCTGGGTGACTCATCCCGGTCGGGGTTTGCAACCCCGACCGAAACGTTTGGATGTTGCAATAGCTTTCGAAACCTGAGTGAATGAATTGGTCGTGCGAGATTATTGAAAGGTCACTACTAAATTGTGGATATGAGCTGCGAAATGTTAGAGCCAATTTCTATAGGAAGAATATAAGCAAGTTGGGGTGGAGTACTCCAGGCTAGTTTAGGAAAAGGAAGCTATAGGTTTTAATATTGAGTATGTTTTATGTGATGAGCCGTGTATGGATCCGTAGGCACGGTTCTCTGGGCAGGCGGAGGCCTCCTCTGACCCGATAAGATTTTTAGTCGCCGATAGCCATAGTGCATATGTTTTGACGGAGCGTCTTTTTGCGTAGTGAAAATGCAGGCATTACGAAATGGCGTAAAGTCATTGCGAAACTAAGCTGTACACCCCTTGTTGGGTGTACAGCAAGTGAAGCAGGACGAATCGAGGCAGCCGCAGGCATTGGCGGCTGCGTAGTTTTTGCTGATTTTTCGAGTAGGAGCCCGGAAAAATCTTTCGCAAAAATAGTGGCTCCCCGCTACAGTCGGAATCTTAATGGCTACAATTTGTTTAGTAAAAAACAAAAATTATGACTACATATTGAAAAGCACTACAGGTGGCACAGCTTTTTCATAAAAACTTTCTGATTTGGTGGAAGTATTAGCATTCTGTGCTATAAAATCACGTGCAAACCATATTGTAGCTAGATCCACGATTCCTTCAGAACCTGCCTCCTCTATACTTTTGAACTCAATCTTCACTCCATTACCTAAAACCGAAGCACCAAGTTTAAAAGCTGTTTCTTCTGTATTAGAAGAATCTCGAATACGAAAGCGCATTCGGATTGCCTCTAATTCTTTTGTTGAGCTATGTAATTGAAATGTAGCAAGCATAGTCTTTGATGTGGTGTTTTTCAGCTTAACATCTACAGTATCCGTACCCGTACCCCTAAGATGAGTTGTGTCTACTTGTACATCAAAGTCTTTAAGCCTAAAGCTAGCTTCTAATAAAACAGCACTCTCTAGACATTCTATAAGACCTAGGACATTTACATCGTTAAAAAAAGCCTTTATTTGATCAAAGTCTACATGTAGTTGGTCAGCTATACCTTGAAGATATGCGCGCTTTTTATCCCATTCCTTTTGTTTATTATGATTTATCGAGTCTACCCTTCTATTATGATCATCAATCTTCTTGTTCTCAGTTCGCCAAAAATCAATATACGCTTCATAGTTGAGACCATCCCTGGGCAAAATTTCACCTAGCTTAGGTGTTCTATTTCCATTTTTTAATCCTTCATTTCTACCTTTAATTGCGCTGTTTTGAAAGTCTATACGCTCATTGTTATCACGCCATTTAGTTTTCTTTGCCTGATTATCCCTGACAATATTGGCATTAGCTGTTTTATTTTGCAATTCAGCTTCTTTTTGCTGCGTGACATATGCGTTTAAATTAGTAGCATGTACTCCTTGTCTCCTACTCTCCTCGTCTCTATATTTTGCGATTGCAGCAGCTGCAGCAGCATAATGAAACTCTAATAGACCGTATAGTCTTCCCCTTTTCTCTGTTTCAAGTTTCTTGGCAACAAAACCAGTCAATCCTCCTCCCTGCTTATTTAAGGGACGACCGGTGTATATATTTTTAAAGTGTGGATCAACCGAAGTTGCTTCACCTAAAAGCCATGCTACATAAGATCCAAGTTTCGGATGATCAAGAGATTTATTTAAAGCATCGTATGCTTTACGGGAATCTGGACTTGGGTATGCGTACTTATTTTCTTTTAGTGCCTTATCATAATCTTGTAAAGCAACCGTTATTTCCTGTGTCATAAAACCGCTTTCATTTAGAGGTTCATAGGCTGCATAGGGAGTAGATATAAATTCGATTGGTGGCTCATATATGGGTTCAGCATCGGGAGAAAATGCATCTAATATATATTTTGGCTTGTATATTTCGCCCGCCATCGGCTCTAGTCCAGCCAATCCTTTCTTTAATGTTTTCAAATCAAATGAACTTCCAAAACTTATACCCGATCCAGGTAATAAAGGTCTAGTTTCACTAGTTTGTGCAGAACTACGTAGACCAGATTTTGCAGGTGTAGATGGTGGTACAGTATCGCCATTACAACTCCAGAAGGCCGTGGTGGTAGTATAATTCATAGTATTGAATACCCAATTCATATCTTCTGGAAATGGATTCTCTATCGCGCTTTGATAATCTGGGGCATTATTGCCTCTTTGTGCTTTAACTTCTGCAGTAAAACTAATCGGAACAAATTCATTAATATTGTACACAATTTTTGTATCTTGAGTCATAACGACATACGTTTCGGAGCCTACTGTTTCAGGGCTTGCATCTTTAAAAGCCGGAAAAGCAGCTTGAAAACGAACGGTTACAGGTTTATATGTTTTAGTCAAATTAAAAAACTTAAGCTTTGCTTCAGCTGAAATAGTCGCTTGCCCTACAAGATTCAATGTAGCTTCAGCTTCGACCCTACCCCCGGCTTCAGCTGTAGCCGAATAGGAAACTATTTTAATATATGTTTTGGCGTCTTTAGGGAATTTATTCTTAGTTGATAGTAACTCTCTACGTAAAACAAGTGCTTGCCTTTTAATTTCACCCGTGGGCTCGGCAGCAATACCACTATCTAAAGAGGCAATAATAACGTTGGTCGGCGTAAATTTGTCTTTAGAAATAGCTGCCGTTAGCTTACGCATAAAGTAACCAGCAGCAGTAATAGGGCCCGCCCCCGCGACGTCTTTATATAAAACAGTATGTTGCCAACCAAAACCCAGGGTTTGAGCCCCAGCCGCCAATGTCTGCACATGTCTTGCGATGTGTTGCGTATTAATAAAATCAACAACTTTTGCTTTTAGGCAGCTTGCATAGTTTCCATAGAAAAGTATCTGCGCTAAAGCGTGTCGGGTTGCTAATTTATCTGAATTAGAAATTGGACAATAATCTTCTGCATAATAATGTTTAGCACCAGCATTTAGAGACACTTGAGCGCCTGCTTTTGCAGATATTTCAGCCTGTGATGACAGATTTATTCCATTGAGATTCAAGTCAAGAGAAACACCCGGAGATACGCTAATTCCTGCAAATACTTCAGCTGTTGCGTCAGCAGCCCATGACCGACCTATACAACAATTAATCATATAAGAATTGGGTATAGTATATTCTAGGATTGAAGAAGGCCCCCGATGTGCAATTATCAATGTTTTTGTAGATAATGAAGCGGTTGAAGAGGCCGTGAATTCTGTGCTAAAAATTCCTGTCTGAAGTTGCGCAGGGTCGATTTGTACACTAAAGCCTGATTGGTGACCCTCGGCTTTATAGCAACACTGACTTTGTCCCTTAAAGTCAAGACCTACTGATAGCACATATTGAGTCATTCTATCTATGAGTTGCCGTTCTGGTGAAGGTGGTTCTACCCATACTCCATTTACTATGGTTCTCAATTGAATACTACCATCTTCAACGCCTTGTTGTTCATATTCTTCCTTACCCTGAACTTGTACAGAAATAAAAGCTAATCGATCGAATTCTACACGCTGTTCATCAGTTTTAAGCCAATTTTCTAAGCTCTTATATGCCTCTTTCATGTTCATAAATACCTCCTTTTTAAATAATCATAAGATTTTTTTCAGAGAAACCTATCTGCCTAATGATCAGCTACTTTAATCAGCCAGCCGGTTTTATCATCGCAACCTAATACAGCTTTAGCACCTACATTGATTCTTACAAATTCACCGGTGAGTTCGGCGGGTAACTGGGCTTTAACTTTATGAAAGGTACTGGTGGTCTCAACCGTAAAAGGCAGCGGCTGTTTTTTTGCGCTTAAGGTAATTGTGGTGGGGTCTACCCATGCGGAAAGTTTAATAAAGAATTCTGATTTCGGGGCTACTTCTATATTGTCCGGGGCTTTATATTCAGGCAAATTAAAATCGGTAAAGCGTGGCTTTTTACAGGCTTTTTCTAATTCTTCTGGGCTATAAGCCAAAGCTTGGCCACTTAAGGCGACTAGTGCTATCAACAGCGCCGATTTTAATGTGTGCTTAATATTCATGGGTATTCCTCAATCAAGGTTTGATGTTATTTTTATGTAACCTAGTAATAGAGTGGCTTACTTTAGATATATTTAGCATGAAATTCAACTATTTCATACGTCAGCCATTAATTAAAGCTGAGTTGTCGCGTAGCTCGGTTAAAAGCGCCAGTATTGTCCGGCGCCGATAATACATTACACTCTAGTGATAGCTCGATATCTGTCTCTAACCGACTTTTCGGAATTATGCATTGGGCTAGTGTTTGTTTCGTCTTGTGTTCAATTAAAGTTCAGCAACATTACGATAAGCGCCCCGATAATAAAGCAAGGGTTCACCAGTTCGGCAGAGACAATCTTGAACTTCAGCGATGATGATCCAATGGGTGCCCGCGCGGACTTTTTCTAGGACTTTGCACTCTAAAGACATCAGGCTGTCATTGAGTATAGGCGCACCGGTGATGCCAGCTTCCCAATTAATATTATCAAAGCGTTGTTGTTGGCTAGCACCACCGGCAAATTGATTAGAAACGTCTTGCTGATCTGATCTTAAAATGTTCACGGCAAAGTAACCGCTTTCTTGTATGCCCGCGCCGGTATCGGCGGCATCATTAATACACACTAAAATTTGTGGGGGATCAACAGAAACGCTACTAAAGGCAGTAGCTGTCATGCCTTGCGCGCCATATTGTTCAGACTGGGTGGTGACTACGGTAACGCCGCTGGCCCAAAGTTGCAGCGCTTTTTTTAAATCATCAATACTGACAGTCATTATGTTCTCCGGTTATTAATTTTAAGGTTATATAAAGCGTTCACATTCAATGTAAGTGTGTATTATTACGACCTTATAGTAGCGCATTGGTTTGATGTTTCTCAATGGATATATTTTGCATGAGGAGCCGTGTACGGATCCGTATGCACGGTTCGACATTGCTGAGAGTTTTGACTTAATTGCGACAGCAATATAACCCCTGGTTTTTACATTAGTTGACTAGGGCTACCAATTTAAGACGGGACATTAGCTTAATCATTCACTTTTAAACAGGGCTCTTCTAAGCACAGACAAAGGGCGAAAGGCGAAGGGCAAAGGGTTAAGTCTAGTGCCTGTCACACCTTAAGTTGCTAGCCAAAACAATCGAACAAAAACCCTCACGAATAAGCATACAAGTGAGGGTCACTATTCGCCCCGTTTGTGGTGGAAAGGCGCTATCGCTCCGAATCCACCCTACAGATTGATCCGCCGTACGACCCTAGAATTCCAAGCGCAGAACATCGTAGAGACTGATTTATTAAATTGGTTTCTGTGTTACTGAATCAATTGTTCATTTCGTAGAGTCACATTTTAATAATTGTATTCTTTAAAGAATAAATAGTAGAATTGAAATGACTAAGTAGCAAGCCAGAACCTATTGTAATATTAATAGTTTCATCAAAATAATTTACTTTAAAGAAAAAACTAAATCTAATTTATACGTTTTATGTAATGCGACATAGGGGTTAAAGATGACAATAGGTATTTATGTTCACGGAACTGATTTTGCTAGTGTTTTGACATGGTCTGGAACACAAAAGGGGGATATTCAAGTATGGCAGTGGAAGGAAACGGATAAGGATAAAGAAAAGAAAGCCGCATTTTATGCATTAATAGAGGGAGATGGAACAGAAAGAGCTTTGAGATTTGAGTGGAATGGAGGCGCTGCTGATCGCGATAGAATAGATGCTGGGGAACGTTTAGGTAAGTTTTTATCTGAAATATTTAAGGTTTTTAATGCTAATGAATTAGAGATTGTTTTAATATCCCAAAGCCATGGCGGAAACGTAATTGCAACTGCAATGGATTACGTCCCTGATCGTTCGATTCGTGCTGCTTACCTTTTCGCCTGTCCGGTAATGGAAAACACTTGGACCAAAATACGTCAAAAAAAGGTCTGTGAGTTGGTAACATTTAGTCATCCAAGTGACAATATTCAAGGTGCAGGTGCCAAAGCAAGGAGTGGAGTAAATCGGTTTCTAACCTGGGGAACAGCTTCTGGAAAAGTAACGGGAGGAGCGTATGATTTTGATACAGTAGATAATATTGTAATAACTCCTGGCACACGCTTCATATCGGGGCATAGCTCTATGAATAGCGCCGAAGCTTGGACGCTAGCAAGACAAAAACTAGATGAATTGCAATCTGAACGAAGAGCAACTCTTGATAGCACAGATAGGCCTTCATATATTAATGATTTCAATGATGATTCGATTAGAGGATTAAGTCCTGATGATGAAAATGGTAGGAAAAAATTGATTACTGGACTCGAGTCTTTTGAAATTCAAAGAAGGTTGAGAGAATTAGGTTTTGTGCTTTGAAAATAAATCACTCACCATCGCAAATAAAGTCCGTAAGTCGTAGGGCGGATTCGCGACAGCAATCCGCGGCACACCCGTAAGCTTGAAAACCATCGAACAAAAAAACTCACGAATAAGCATACAAGTTTGGGTTACTATTCGCCCCGTTTGTGGTGGATAGGCGCTATCGCTCCGAATCCACACTACAGATTGATCCGCCGTACGGCCGTGGTAATAGAGTTTTCGTAATAGCGATTGAATCTAATTTAATAATGCCGTTGATGTATATAAGTCATGCTGAAGCGTAACGGGGTTTATAACCCCGTTACTCAGGTTTCGAAAGCTATTGAAACATCCAAACGTTT
>CAIVGC010000335.1 GCA_903905335.1 uncultured Methylococcaceae bacterium | reverse complement strand
GAGATACTTTCTTTTGCGCAGCCTTTAGAAAGTATCCAAAGAAAAGGCGGCTCGATTGCCGCTGCTTCCTGCCCTCCTAACGATGCGCGGCATCCATGCTGCGCCCCTTCGGGCTAATCCCAACAAAACCGGGGGTGCTCAGCGCGGCAAACGAGAGTAAAACGACGTTACTGCGTAACATCAATTACGATTATAAAGTAATGTTTCAGTTTGGGTTTGTTCGACTTGATTAAATTTTTCTTCTAAGTCAATAAACAATGTAATAAAAGCTTTAAATCAAATTCAATACTTGGTATAAGTTTTATAAAGCACTCTCATCTTAAGAGTTTCAACTATGCATGTTGCCAATCTTTATCGCTACCCCATCAAGGGTCTTAGTCCAGAGCGTCTGGACGAAGTACAAATCATAAGTAATGAAGGTTTTCCTATAGATCGACAATACGCTTTATTATTTACTGAGGCCTATTTTGATTCGTCTGCGCCAATTTGGCTAGCCAAGGCCAATTTCATCATGCTTATGCTGCATGAGCAGATTGCGCAATTAAAAACGCATTACGATGAGGTCAATAAAACGTTGGAAGTTAAGCATCCTGATGGAAGCCTCTTAAATTTCAAGCTTGATAATATTGCTGGTCGTAGCGCCTTGGAAAATTTTTTTTATGAATTCATGCCGCAACATTTGAGTCATAAGCCACGACTACTTCAAGCTACAGGTCATCACTTCAGCGATAAAGCCCCAAAATACGTTTCACTCATCAATTTGGCGAGTTTACGTGAATTAGAGCAAGAATGGAATGAAGACTTGGATCCACTTCGTTTCCGAGCCAATGTGTACATTGATGCTGCTAAACCATTTAGCGAGCTTGAGTGGGTGGGGAAGACGATACAATTAGGTCAAATAACGGCTATGGTTATGCAGCGCAATGGTCGTTGTTCTGCGACTAATGTTGATCCGAAAACGGGTATACGTGACCGCAACATACCGGGCAAGCTACGCAAAGCTTTCGGGCATAAAGATTTGGGTATTTATCTATCGGTAACTCAAGGAGGTTTGCTCCGTGTAGGTGATGCAGTGGCTATTAACTCATCAATTGATATAGCGACTCAAGCATCAACGTCTCCTTTTCCTTTCATGGAAACAGGCGCTGCGGAACTGCTTATTTGTACAGCTTGTTATTATCTTTTTGATCCCCAATTATTAGACGCTTCATGGCATACCCCAGATGATTTGCCAGAAAGTTGGCGTTGTCGGGATTGCGGCGCAACTCGTGAAAGTTTGCGCAACACAAAAGAAAATTAGAGGCTTAACTTTCAAGATATACCTTAATGTCAGGTAACAAAAAGATTTTATCTGTTAATCGTTGCATAAGTCATTGCATGGAGTAAAGTTGAAGGCTCTATGTGATCCGTAGTAGGTAAATAAAATAAAACCGTTCAATACACACTTATAACTATCGGCTACCAATTTAAGACGGGACAGTTTAGCTTAATCGTTCACTTTTAGACACAGCTCTCCTAAACGCAGACAAAGGGCGAAAGGTTAAGGGTTAAGCCTTGTATCTGTAACGCCTTAAGTTGTTAGCCTCCTAGACTTAATCTTTCGCCCTGAACCTTTTGTCTGGGCTGAAACTGCCTCGTCTTAAGTTGCCTTTCGTCTGGACTAAGCCGTCCCGTCTTAAATTGATAGCCTAACTATCTGAAAAATGCCCCATGCCGGAATGACGATTTACCTACTACGAATAACATAGAGCTAGACTACATGGTTCCTAACTTAGGAAAAATGCAAAAAGCTATGAGGCGACTAATATAATGCTAATCTGTTTAAATCACTATGATACTAATAGGTTCTGCCCAAGCCCCGGAGCCATTGCGGCCTATGCCACGTATGCGTAGCCAATAGGTTTGAGCGGGAATAAGGCCTTCGAGTAGAATTTGAGAGCTGGTTAAAGAAGACGTAGCATGTTGCCAATTAGCTTCAACGTTGGGATCGCCTTGTGTGATTTGCACTTCATAACTGCCGGCATCAGGCAGTAGAGCAATATGTATATTTAGCGTACCTTTTTTAATGCCATGGCTCACTTTGAAATCGCTAGGAGCTGCTAGAATTTCATTGCCTGTATTGTGCACAGAGTCTTTGCGTAGATCGTAACCGGTGGTTGCGAGTATGCTGGTATTGCCTTGAGCAATAAATTCTAAATAAGAGGGTAGTCGTTTGAGTAAGTCAGTTAAATTTTGCCTAGAGCTGATGCGCTGTGCTATTTTTAGCGTGTCGCGGCTAATACTGGCAAGATAATCGTTTTTGTAAGTGTTCAGTGCTTGCGTTAGGTCGGCTAAGGTCGGTGCTTGGGGTGGCCAAGGCAGGACATAATGACTATTGCCGGTCAATGCGGCAACAATGGTTTCGGCTTTAACTAGAAAATCAGATTCACTTAGGTGTTCGAAGCTAATAATAAGTTTGGCTTGCATGGCGATATCCTCATAATGATTAGTAATTATACTTACGGCTGTCTTTTGGCGTTAGCTTAACTATAAATCTTTGTCGCCTAATGTCAAGACACACTTATAAATATCGATAGATAATCATAGGATTTTGGTCGCGTCATGGCAAAGTATCGAAAATCATTCCATTAATGATGCTTTAGTTAGGGGGCAATGACAGGCTTAACTTGTAAAGATAAAGGGCAGTTAGCCCTCATATAGAGCTCTCAACTATCTAACGAAAGAGGCCATGCGGGGGTAAAAATTGACGATATGGGGGCATATACACTTGTATCTGCCCCATAAGAGAGTTTTCATGTTACAAACGATAGCTCGGTTACCCCCCATATAGAGCTTTATCTTGCAAAGTTAAAGCTCTATATGGGGGGTAAGAGCGGCGGGTTTAGCTAGATTTTTCGCTATTAGTCATAAATCTTTTCATCTAGGTCGCCACCAAAGTGAAAGTTAGCCTTTAAGAAAAACAAATCTGAGCCTGGCGTTAAGCCAAAACCTAAACCTATAGACGTGCGTACTTTGTTAAATAATGCGGTGTGCAGGGTAGGGACTACATATTGTTGCTGCAGACCAACCGGTGTTACATCATTAACTTTGCCGGGCGAGCCATACACTTGTAGTCCAATACGGGTTCTATCGGCTATTTGATAGCTCACTTCACTACGCCAGCCAATTTCAAATACCGCATTGCGATTAGCACCTACAATAACTTTTTCAATAGACGGGGCATTAACGATGATCGTCCACTTGTCGAAATTCTTTTGTAGTGTGGTCATAAATTCGGCTTCTAGTTGATCATCATTAAAAGCCGAACTCCACCATTCCATTTCGCTATACCAGCCTAAATCAATAGGCAATTGTCCTGCTTCAGCAAAGCGACCGCGAAAACGAAATTTAGAGCCCGCATATTGCAGATCCTGCCCATCAGGACGGGCAAGGTTGAGGTAATAGGCAAAATCAATTTTATCGGTCAGTCCGTATTCAAATTCAAGGGCATAGCGCATCATGCCTTGGCTAGCGTAGGTGGGCGAGGAGCCGCCGTCACCTGCTTTGTGACCTGCAACGATATAACTAGACAGTAATTCGGGATCTAATGTGCCTTTACCAACGGTGTCGTAGCCATAAACCTGAAACTCAAAAGGATCGATGCCCGCTAGTGCGGAAGTAGAGAAGCCTACAGTAATGAAAGCGCACAGGGCGAGGGTTAAAGATTTAGGTAAGTAGTTCGCCATAATAATGTTCTTCAATGTAGTAATAGTTCATTGGTGCAAATGATAATCATTACCATCTACAAAGTCAATAAAGCTTGTTATGAGTTTATGTCGCTATGAGCAATAAGTCCTTCCGATGCCTGTCGGGGGTTTGCAACCCCGATCGAAACGTTTGGATGCTTCAAAAGCTTTCGAAAAGTTAAACGTTAATGACAGGATTTCAAACCCCGTCCCGCTTGGTTAAAAACAGATTTTCATTAATTTTTTATAATCATTCTAAGGCGCAGCGATTGAGTATCGATACGCTTGCAGCCAAGAAGAATATCTGTCATTTATAGTGCGACAAAATTGAGAAAATCTTGTTTTTATGGTGTAATGCCGATCTTAAACGTCTTAATGCGCCTCTTATTTAGTTAAGGTTGAAAAAAGGGGACGGTTCCGCTACCACTTGTTTTGGAGAGTAGGCTTCAACTATGCAATTTATTATTAAAGAAGGTTTAGATTTACCCATAACGGGTGGGCCTAAACAAATCATTGAGAATGGCAATTCGGTCTCTACCGTTGCTATCCTAGGTACGGATTATGTAGGTATGAAGCCTACTATGTTGGTTAGTGAAGGGGAATCGGTCAAATTAGGCCAAGCTCTTTTCACTGATAAAAAAAATCCAGGTGTACTCTTTACTTCACCCGGTGCGGGTGTTGTTAAAGCCATACATCGTGGTGAGAAACGTGCCTTATTATCGGTCGTTATTGAATTAAAAGGCGGTGCTAAAGTTTCTTTTGATCATTATAAAGAGTCTGATCTGGTTAATTTAACAGCGGAACAAGTTAAAGAAAACTTAGTAGCCTCAGGTCTATGGACTACGCTACGTACTCGTCCTTACGGTAAGACGCCTGCCATTGATAGCACGCCTAGTGCGATTTTTGTAACCGCTATTGATACTCGCCCACTTGCTGCAGATCCTGCCATCATTATTAGAGAACGTTCTAACGATTTTAATAATGGTCTGACAGTATTAGCTAATTTGACGGCTGGCAAACTCTACGTTTGTAAAGCCACTGGCGTGGATATGCCAGTCGCTAATGTTGCAACGGTTGCTGAGTTTTCAGGTCCACATCCTGCTGGCTTACCTAGTACACATATTCATTTTGTTGATTCAGTCAATATTAATAAGTTTGTATGGCATCTGGATTATCAATCGGTTATCGCGATAGGCGCCTTGTTTACTAGTGGTAAATTAAGCGTTGAAAGAGTGATCTCTCTAGCTGGCCCTACGGTTAAAAACCCTAGACTGATTCGCACACGTGTCGGCGCTAATACCGATGATTTAGTTGCGGGTGAGTTGTTAGATGATGTTGAAAGTCGCGTTATCTCAGGTTCAGTTCTTTATGGACACACTGCCGCTGATTGGTCTGCTTTTTTAGGCTGTTACAACAATCAAGTTTCTGCCTTGCAAGAAGGCCGTGCTAGAGAATTGTTTGGCTGGATCGTGCCAGGTAAAAATAAATATTCTGCTTTGAATGTTTATACCTCTAGTGTTGATCGTAAAGACAATCGTCTTTTCCCTTTAACCACGGACAAAAACGGCAGTAATAGAGCCATAGTTCCTGTAGGCGCTTATGAATCTGTTATGCCCATGGATATTTTGGCTACGCCCTTATTGAAAGCCTTAGTTATTGGTGATTCAGATCAAGCTCAGTTATTGGGTTGTTTGGAACTCGATGAAGAAGATGTCTCCTTATTTACCTTTGTCGATCCAGGTAAACATGACTTTGGTCCTGTGCTGAGAGCGAATTTAACTAAAATTGAGAAGGAAGGATAATGTCGGCTAGAAAAATTTTAGACAAAGTAGAGCCGCACTTTACAAAAGGCGGACGACTTGAAAAGTATTACGGCCTGTATGAAATGGTCGATACTTTTATTTACACCCCAGCTGACGTAACTCGCGGTACTACGCATGTTCGTGATGGTAATGATCTAAAGCGCACCATGACTTTTGTGGTTATCGCTACGTTCTTTTGTATCTTGATGGCCATGTACAACACCGGTTATCAAGCTAACTTAGCCATGGAAGCCATGGGCTTAGAGAAAATAGCTAACTGGCGTAGTATCCCTATGGCGCTGTTTGGTTATAACACTTTAAATCCATTTTCTAATTTAATGCATGGTGCTTTATATTTCTTACCTATTTATATCGTTACCCTAGCGGTAGGTGGTATTTGGGAGGTTTTATTTGCTACCGTACGTGGTCATGAAGTCAATGAAGGCTTTTTAGTATCTTCTATGCTTTATACGCTGATTATGCCGCCTGATATCCCCTTATGGCAGGTTGCTTTAGGTATCTCTTTTGGTATTGTCATCGGTAAAGAAGTCTTTGGTGGTACTGGTAAAAACTTCTTGAACCCTGCCTTAACAGGTAGAGCATTCTTATACTTTGCTTATCCAGCCTCTATGACTGGTGATGCGGTTTGGGTTGCGGTTGATGGTTTTACTCGCGCTACGCCATTAGGTATTGCAGCGAATGGTGGCTTGGATGCAGTTTATGCTGCTAATTATAGCTGGATGCAATCGTTCTTTGGTTTTGAGCCTGGCTGTTTAGGTGAAACCTCTACTTTAGCTATCTTAATTGGTGCGGCGTTCTTGTTGTACACCAAAGTGGCTTCTTACCGCATTATGGCCGGTGTCTTCATCGGTATGGTAGCAACGTCTTTATTGTTTAATGTGATCGGTAGTGATACCAATCCTATGTTTGCGTTTCCTTGGTACTGGCATTTAACCGCTGGTGGATTTGCTTTTGGTATGGTTTACATGGCGACTGACCCAGTCAGTGGTTCTATGACCAACACTGGACGTTGGATATTCGGCGCCTTAATTGGTGGTATGACCGTATTAATCCGCGTAGTTAACCCTGCATTTCCAGAAGGCATAATGCTGGCTATTCTATTTTCAAATATGTTTGCACCGACGATCGATTATTTCGTCATTCAAGCTAATATCAGAAGAAGGATGAAACGTCATGACTGAGAAAAAGATTAATTGTAAACACATGACGGCTATCTGTGAAAAGCTTGATCAGAATGAGTCCTATAAAAAATTTATTGTTTATAAAGATAAAGTTCTAGCTTTAGGTAATGATAGTTTAGAAAAAACTATTGCTATTGCAGTGGCACTTTGTTTGGTATGTGCGGTTTTAGTTTCCTTTGCAGCGGTTGCTTTAAAACCGTTACAAATTGATAACAAAGCAGCGGACATGAAAAAGAACATTCTTGATGTAGCCGGTCTACTTGAAGAAGGCGCTAATATCAACACGGCTTTT
>CAIVGC010000334.1 GCA_903905335.1 uncultured Methylococcaceae bacterium | reverse complement strand
TGTTGTTTTCGGTTGTTTTACCTAGTTACTTTCCTATACAAAAACTAGAGAAAATCTTACCCAACAAATCATCAGAACTCACTGTTCCGGTAATTTCGGCAAGACTCATTTGAGCTTGCCTTAAATCTTCAGCGACCAACTCACCCGCCTGGTTATGCTGTAGCTGTTCTAATGCACTTTCTACAGATTGGTAACTGGTTGTTATTGCTACTATGTGTCGTCTTCTGGCAATAAAAACATCGTTAGTATTGTCATTAAAGCCTACAGATTCTTTTAAATGTTGTTTTAACAAATCCATGCCCTCACCTGTTTTAATAGACAGGTAACACTGATAACCACTTTCTGTTGCTATTAGCTTGGGCTCTATACCCAATAAATCTATTTTGTTGTAGACCTTAATAATATCAATATTGTCAGGCAGGCTATTTAATATCTCTTCCGATTCACACTCTCGTACATCTATAAGCAGCACTATTTTATCGGCTTTTAAGATTTCTTCATGCGCACGGCGCATACCTTCTTTTTCTATTAAATTATCGCTATCTCGCAAACCAGCAGTATCAATGATATGTAAAGGCATTCCATCTAGCTGAATATGTTCTCTAAGCACATCTCTTGTCGTTCCTGCAATTTCTGTAACGATTGCCGCTTCATGTCCAGCCAGCATATTAAGAAGGCTGGATTTACCTGCGTTGGGCTTGCCTATCAAAACGACTGTCATGCCGTCACGCAACAAACGACCTTGCTGTGCAGTTTTTAGTATCTTTTCGAGGCTATGCAATAATCGGATGATGCGGTTTTCAACAACACCATCCGTTAAGAAATCAATTTCTTCATCGACAAAATCAATAGCCGCTTCAATATAAATACGTAGCTCTGTTAGCTCTGTAACCAATTCATTGATTTGCTGTGAAAACACACCTTGCATCGATTTTTGTGCAGATCGTACCGATTGCTCTGTGCTGCTTTCAATTAAATCAGCAACGGCTTCAGCTTGGGCTAAGTCGAGTTTGTTATTTAGGAAGGCGCGTTCGGTGAACTCTCCGGGATTAGCTAATCGAGCACCTAATGAAAGCACTCGCCTTAATAGCATATCCAAGACGACTGAACCACCATGCCCTTGAAGTTCTAATATATCTTCGCCGGTATAAGAGGCGGGAGCAGGAAAGTAAAGACTAATGCCAGAATCCATGATGCAGCCTTGGTCATCTATAAATGACGTAAACAAGGCATGCCTAGGAATTAAAGATTTATTAAGAAGATGTTTGGCGATTTCAGTAACTAAAGCACCTGAAATTCGAATGATACCAACACCGCCATTCCCTGGCGGTGTTGCAATAGCTGCAATAGTATCTTGAGTTATAAGCAACTTACCCTGCTTTTTCTATTTGCTTGGTAATATAAGTTTGCTGAATAATAGACAAAGTATTGTTTACAACCCAGTATAAAACCAAACCCGCTGGGAAAAACAAGAAGAAAATAGTAAAGACGATAGGAAACATCTTCATTACTTTAGCTTGAATCGGATCAATAGGCGCTGGATTTAACCCTTGCTGAATTTTCATGGTAATACCCATGATGACTGGTAAGATGTAAAAAGGATCTTGTATTGATAAATCCTGTATCCAGAGCATAAAAGGCGCTTGACGAAATTCAATCGTTTCACTCAATACCCAATACAAAGCCATAAAAACCGGTATTTGTATAAGAATGGGTAAACAACCACCTAATGGATTTACTTTTTCCTTTTTATACAAACCCATCATTTCAGTATTGAAACGAGGCCTGTCATCAGCAAATCGTTCTTGCAATTCTTTTAGACGAGGTTGAATTTTACGCATTTTAGCCATTGATTTGAAGCTAGCCTGCGATAACGGAAAGAACAACAATTTAATACAAAAAGTCACTCCCATTATAGCTAAACCCCAATTACCGATAGCGCCGTGAATTATATTCAATAACGAATAAATGGGCTTACCAATAAAAGTTAAGACGCTGTAATCAACTGTCAGCTCAAGTCCTGGAGCTAAGGCTTCCATCATAGGTTGAACTTTTGGACCAGCAAATAAACGTGAAACAAATTCCGCATCAGCATTGCTTTCAACCGTTATTGATGGTGAGTATGTACCAATCACATAACGACCGTCTTTAAGCTCTTTAGTGTAAAAATGATTCTCTTGGTCAGCAGGTGGTATCCATGCAGAAGCAAAATAATGTTGGATCATTGCTGTCCAACCACCTTTAGTAGCGACATCCAAAGTGTCGTCCGCCATGTCTTCAAAGCTTATTTTTTGATATTTATTCTTTTCAGTATAAATAACACCGCCGTTATAAGCCCTCATACCACCCGTCAGCATATTGCCTTTGCCAGCCGTGTCAGGAGCCCTTAATAACTGACTATATTGTCTGCCGGACCAAGCTTTGCCTGAATTATTACTGACCTTTTGATCCAGTGTTATTTCGTAACTTCCACGCTTTAAAGTAAATAATTTACTAATAACAAGGCCATTATGATCTGTCCACGTTAAAGGGATGGTTATGCTATCTTGTCCAGGCTGCAAGTTGTAATGGTCTTTCTCATTTGAGAAAACCGTATAATGGTTAGGAGCTGCGGCTAAACCACTGCCTGCAATCAAACCGCTTTGCGCAACAAATATTTTGTCTTGATTATTGTCGAACAAACGTACTGGCGTAGAATTTATTTCAGCAGGATTTAAGCCTACCATTACTCGTAATTTATCAACAAGGGCATTTGTTTTTTCTACGGGATAACTTAATAAGTCTAAGTTAGTAATCGTGCCGCCTTGTAAATCAATTTCAAGAGAAATTACATCTGTTTTAACCGATATAGTTTTAGCAATCGGAGTCAAAGCATCAGGAATTGCGATAGCATTATGGCCAGCATTTTCCTTTTGCAAGCTTGCATCGGTAGACGCAAGTGGTAAATCTTCTTTAGCGGGCACAGTAGGATTTACAATTGCAGCTACTTCAGGTTTTGGACCGTAGTCTAACTCCCAAGCTTGCCACAGCATAAATACCAGCATTGCAAAAGTAACGATCAGTATAAATCTTATATTATCCATTCTTTTTACCAAATTTTTCTGGAACGTTATCAATGCCGCCTTGGTGAAAAGGATGGCACTTTAATAATCTTTTGAGTGTGAGATAGGAGCCGATAATAGCACCATGTGACTGAAGTGCTTCTACGGAATAACTTGAACAGCTTGGATAAAAACGACAGTTTGACCCAAGCATCGGACTTATAAAATATTTATAACACTTTATAATTGCTATGAGCATGAAGCGCATCGAGATACCAACCTAAGCCAATGTTTTTCGAGTGACTTCCTTAATAAGTCGGCTGGAGCATCAATAGCTTCCTTGCGCGCCAGTACAACAATATCGATCCCTCCCAAATTATGTTGTTTTATTCTAAAGTTTTCCCTGACAGTCCGTTTAATCATATTTCTATGTACGGCTTTTTTTATATTCTTTTTAGCAATTGCCAATCCTAGCCTAGGATGATCGAAATCATTCTTTATGGCTAATAAAGTAAAATAGGTATCACTCGATTTTACAGGATTAGCAAATACCTTTTTATATTCAGCAGGTTTTTTTAACCGTAACTGCGGGGGAAAGCTGAAACTGTGTTCCGTCACTCAGTGTCTACTAAACCGTTAATTTAGCGCGGCCTTTGGCTCTGCGAGCATTTATAACATTTCGTCCGCCTACGGTCGCCATTCTTGCGCGAAATCCATGAGTTCTTGCACGTTTAAGTTTACTGGGTTGGTATGTTCTTTTCATAGTAATAGGGCCTTAGCAAATTGAGTGTTAACAAAAACACATAAAAAAGACTAGGGATGATAAAATAATACACATTAACTGTCAATTCTGTAGTGTAATATTTTATTACTGTATAGTAATAATCTAGCGTTTTTCATTAACATCTATTAAAACCACACCTAATTCAATGAATTCAATTTGGGATAAATGCCTTACTAAACTTGAAAATGAAATCTCAAGTTCAGATTTTAGTACATGGATACGGCCTTTACAGGCTATAGAAAGTGCTGGCCAATTAAAATTATTGGCTCCAAATCGATTTGTTTTAGATTGGGTAAGACAACATTTTTATGCAAAAATCAAAGAATCATTACATGATATTTCAAGCGGCGCCTTAGAACTTAATCTTGAAATTGGTTCCAGAACACCTACAGCATCAAGTACTACAAGCATCTATAAACACGCCGAAGCCAAAAAAGTAAGTCCAAACTTTCTTAATAAAGCATTTACATTTGAAAACTTTGTCGAAGGCAAATCAAATCAATTAGCAAGAGCAGCATCCCTACAAGTCTCTGAAAATATTGGAAAAGCTTACAACCCTCTGCTTATTTATGGTAGTTCAGGCTTAGGTAAAACTCATCTTATGCACGCCATTGGCAATGCGGTGTTACAGAAAAACCCATCGGCAACCATAGTCTATCTACATTCTGAAAAATTTGTTCAGGATATGGTTAGAGCTTTACAACAAAACTCCATCAATGCTTTTAAGGATTATTATCGTAGCATTGATGTTTTGTTAATCGATGACATTCAATTTTTCGCAGGCAAAGAGCGCTCCCAAGAAGAATTTTTTCACACATTTAACACCTTATTAGAGAAAAAACATCAAATCGTTTTAACCTGCGATAAATATCCAAAAGAAATTGTGGGTCTTGAAGATCGATTAAAATCTAGATTTGGTTGCGGACTACCTGTTTCTATAGAGCCTCCTGATATGGAAACTAGGGCGGCCATTTTATTAAAAAAGGCTGCACAAGCTAATGTGCCATTGCCACAAGAAGTAGCTTTTTTTATTGCTAAAAAAATACCGTTTAATGTCCGTGATCTTGAAGGAGCACTTAGACGCGTTATTGCAAACGCACAATTTACGGGCCGTGAAATAACTATAGAATTTACTAGGGAAGCGCTACACGACCTAATTACACTCAAAGACAAACTCGTTAACATCGACAATATACAAAAAACAGTCGCTGAATATTATAAAATTCGAATAGTTGATTTGTCTTCTAAAAATAGAAAACAAAATGTCACGCGTCCTAGACAAATGGCAATGTGCTTAGCCAGAGAATTAACATCCCATAGCTTCCCAGAAATTGGTGATAACTTTGGCGGACGCGATCATACAACGGTTATGAACGCCTGCAAAAAAATTAATTCATTAAAAGAATCTGATCACAAACTTGCAGAAGATTACTCTAATTTATTAAGAACATTATCTCCTTAGACCCTAGGGGAGGCTGTCCCAAGTAAGGATTTACACCCTTTGCGCACAAGCAAAAATCATTACTTTGTATAAATAGCGCTAATATTGAGCCTATCTTAGTTTTCTTGACCGCCCTAAATTTATGCTAACTTATTTATTGAAACAGTAACTAATTGAGTAAAAAAATGTCTGCCAACTTTAAACGTATTGCCATTGTAACAGGAGCGACATCAGGTATTGGTGAAGCTACAGTCAGAAAATTTATTACCGAAGGCTACGGTGTAGTCGGCAACGGTCGCAACTCTCAAAAACTGAGTGCATTAGAACAAGAATTAGGTGCTGCATTTTTTGGTGTTGCTGGCGATGCTAGTGATCAACAAATTTTAGACTCGTTATTTACTAGCACTCATCAGCGATTCGGTAAAGCAGCTGACATTATTATCGCCAATGCGGGGCGTGGCCTCGGAGGCTCAATTAAAGACGCCGATTTAGCAGAATTTGAAACGGTATTAAAAATTAATGTAACGGGCACTCTAGCCTTGCTGCAAAAAGCAGCTAAGCAAATGCTAGATCATCAACAAATTGATTACCCAACAGCAGCGGCTGATATTGTCATCATTGGTTCAGTCGTTGGACGACATATTTCTCCATTCAGTGCAGTATACGGAGCGACTACATTTGCAGTTCATTCTTTGGCAGAAGGTTTACGCCGAGAACTTGGACCCAAAGGTATTCGAGTATCCCTAGTTGAACCTGGCTTAGTACTAAGTGGTTTTCAAGCAGAAGCCGGCTACAGCGATGAGTTAGTACAAAATTTTAAAGATAAATTTGGCCCCTTACTCATTGGTGAAGACGTTGCCAAGACGGTCCACTTTATTGTTAGTCAACCACCGCACGTACACATTAGCGATATTGTGGTGCGACCGACAAGACAAGATTATCCATAATCCTTTGCTATTTTAGCGCCGCATGCCTGTAGCAATCGACGACGTGATCATTGACCATACCAATGGCCTGCATATAGGCATAACAGATAATACTGCCGACAAACTTAAAACCTCGCCGCTTTAGATCCTTGCTCATAAACTCGGATATTTGTGTAGAAACAGGAATGTCGGCGGCGCTTTTCCAGGCATTCTGCACCGGCTTACCCTGAACAAATTGCCAGATATAACAATCAAAACTGCCAAAATCTCGCTGCACTTCTAAAAACACGAGTGCATTGCTGACAGCCGCCTTTATCTTTAGCTTATTTCTTACTATGCCTGGGTTAACTAATATTGCATTGATTTTATTATCATCATAACGAGCAACCTTTTCGACATCAAAATCATCAAAGGCTGCTCTGTAAGCCATGCGCTTGTTTAAAATAATAGCCCAGCTTAAACCAGCCTGAGCCCCTTCAAGCACCAAAAATTCAAACAGTAATCTATCGTCATGGATCGGTACGCCCCATTCGAGATCATGATAGTGCTGTTCAGATAAACTCGAAAGTGCCCAAGCGCATTTTTTCATCTTATTAAAACCATATTGGTTAGTGACGCAGACAGAGCACCGGTAAACTAGTCATTAAGTTGGACGCGATTTTCTGCTAAAATTAGGCATTTCCTAAGGCTTTTTAATTGCTATGTATCCATTAGACTTTTCAATAGACCTTAATCATATACTTTAGCCATAATGCCGACTGATCAAAACTCAACTTTAGCATTACAAGTTTACCGTAAACTAAACTATAGGCTCCTGCCTTTCTTAGCCTGCCTCTATATTATCGCCTATATTGACCGCGTGAATATTGGCTTTGCCAAATTGACTATGTCTACACAATTAGGCTTTAGCGATAGTATCTATGGTTTAGGTGCAGGCATCTTTTTTATTGGTTATTTTCTATTTGAAATTCCCAGCAATCTTATTTTACAGCGAGTAGGGGCTAAGATTTGGATTGCTCGCATCATGATTGTTTGGGGTTTATTAGCTGGTGCTATGGTTTTTGTAAGCACGCCTCTGCAATTTTATTGTTTACGTTTTTTATTGGGCGTTGGCGAAGCAGGGTTTTTTCCGGGTATTATTTTATATTTAACCTACTGGTACCCTGCTTCACATCGAGCTACAGCCACAGCTACCTTTATGGCCTCATTAGCACTAGCTGGTGTGATTGGCAGTCCGCTCTCCGGCTTTATTATGACGTACTTAGACGGCATATCCTCATTAACAGGCTGGCAGTGGCTGTTTCTAATCGAAGCTCTGCCTGCCATTATTCTTGGCATCATCGTCGCCCTATGGCTAGAAAACGGCCCTGAACAAGCGCGCTGGCTAACTTCGAATGAGCGTGACTGGTTACTATGCCAATTAAATGCCGAATCCTTAGCTAAACAACAATCGGGGCATATTATTAGTTTTAAAAAAGCGCTTTGGAATTCTAAACTTTGGCTACTTACGCTTGTTTATTTTTCTATAGTAATGAGCTTTTATGGTATTTCTTTTTGGCTACCGCAAATTATTAATAATTTAGTGCGGCAAAATCTAATGCTAACCGGATTGCTAAGTGCTATTCCTTATGCTACTGCGGCAATCGGCATGATAGTCATTGGACATTCATCCGACCGGAACAATGAACGCAGTTGGCATATTGCCTTAAGTGCTTTGGCTGGAAGCCTAGGTCTACTGATAAGTGCTATTTATAATGACACCTTAACGCTTGCATTATTTGGACTTTCTTTAGCCAGTCTTGGTATTTTATCAGCCCTATCAGTATTCTGGTCATTACCTACGGCTTTTTTAAGTGGATCTGCCGCAGCAGGAGGATTAGCTTTAATTAATGCCTTCGGTAATTTGGCTGGTTATTTAAGCCCTGTATTGGTTGCATGGATAAAAACCCAAACAGGTAATTTTACTTATGCTTTATATATGCTGGCCACATGGCTAATCATTGCTGCCATCATTATATTGCTTAAATTTCGCACAAGCGTTTCGAGGTTGGAATAACACTATTATGGAAGATTTATTTATTAGAGAGCTTAAAGAATACGGTTACTTTATTTTGTTTCTTTGGAGCATCATAGAAGGCGAAATGGGCCTAGTTATGGCTGGCATCATGATTCATATCGGCAATATGCAGTACTTTATGTCAATTTTTGTCGCAGGTTTAGGTGGCTTTTCTGGGGATCAACTCTACTTTTATATTGGCCGCTTTAATAAAAAACGCATTCAAAGCAAACTATATAAGCAGCGACGAAAATTCGCCATTGCCAATCTGCTGTTAAAAAAACACGGCTGGCTCATTATTTTTATGCAGCGCTATTTGTATGGTTTACGTACCGTCATTCCCATGTCGATAGGTATTACTCAATATTCAGCCAAAAAATTTGCCTTAATTAATCTTATTAGCGCTTGGATTTGGGCAACGATTGTCATCACCCCAGCCTATTTTTATGGTGCAGAAATATTAAGCCTATTAGCCTATGCAAAACAACATTGGTATTTTTCGTTACCCATAGTAGGAGGATTCCTTTTTGGGGTTCATACCTATTTTAGAAAATTGGAGCGACATTTTCTAAAAAAACGCGCGCAGCGTTATACATAAACTTTAAAAGCACATCATTCCGGCATGGACTACCGGAATCTAGGCTACAGGGATTTATAAAGATACCATCTATGTCTTACGGATACAGGCTTCCCGGCCGGTAAGACGGTTTACTTAATGGTGTGTATAACGATAAGAGCAGGGCTTGGGGAGCCCGCACAAACACGATTTCCCTGATTTATTAGCTGAAGCACTTGCTAATCAGGTCATAGTTTGGAATAAATTAAATTAAGGCGTTTAACAAGATGAGATTAAAAGATACACAAGTTCAGACACCCTGATCTCTGTTCAGGGATATTTTCTATAAGTGCCAATAAAGTATCATTAAATTAAACGGTTAGCATAATAATGCAGAAAAAAAACTGCATATCTTGCTAATGTAGCCAG
>CAIVGC010000333.1 GCA_903905335.1 uncultured Methylococcaceae bacterium | reverse complement strand
GTTTGCCAGTAAATTAAAAGTGACATTTAATGACATAGAAGTTGGTTTTGATTACGATCCAGAACCAGGACTTGCCGATAATGGTGATCTTGAAGGTGACCTAACAATGTTGTTAGAGCAAGTAGGCTTAGCGGCACAAGCGGCTGAAACAGTGGTTGCTATCTATATTGATGAATTACAGTACGTAGAAGAAGCGCAGTTGGCTGCACTCATTTCAGCTTTACACCGATGTTCACAGGATCAATTACCACTGACGGTGATTGGCGCTGGACTGCCGCAACTAAGGGGAAAAATGGGTGATGCTAAATCTTATTCTGAGCGATTATTTGATTTTCCTGAAATCGGCCCTTTAAATTCAGAAGAATCATCAGCAGCAATCATAAAACCTATTTTGAGTGAAGGAGCCGACATTGATGGTAATGCGGTAGACCTCATCATTTCAGAAACAAAAGGTTATCCTTATTTTCTTCAAGAATGGGGTAAACATGCTTGGGATATTGCATCACAGAGCCCAATTACTGTAAATGACATTGAATGTGCATCCAAGGAAGCGATTGCAACCTTAGACGAGAGTTTTTTTCGTGTGCGCTTTGACCGCCTTACCCCTAAGGAAAAACAATATTTACGTGCGATGGCAGAATTGGGTCCTGGGCCTCACCGATCAGGTGATATTGCCAATGAATTAATCCGTGAAACGTCATCATTAGGGCCTATTCGAAGTAGTCTAATTGTAAAAGGTATGATTTGGAGCCCAACTCATGGTGATACCGCTTTTACAGTGCCATTGTTTGATGAGTTTATGAAAAGAATTGTGCCGAATAAGGACTGGTAGAGGTTAGTCGCTTAGTCTTGAAATGTAGATGACGTTGCGCGTGTACAGCAGTAGTTTCAGGCTTTTCAGCGCATCATTTTGGCATTGATTTGTCGATTGACTTCATTTTGAATCGTTGTACATTGCTCCATAATGTCGGAGAAGCTGGGTTGATGTAGCGCTAGTAAACCATCTGTCGCCATTGCTTTGTAATCATTTTCCAATTCCTCAAGCGAATCCCCAGTTGGTATGAGTTGCAGTTGTCCTTTGGTTGCAGCCAAATAATCGATCTTAGAGCCAGAGGCATCCTTTTCTACGAAAAAGACGGATTTGTGCTCTGCCACTGACTGAGCAAGATTAGTATTTGTGCAAGCGGCAAGAAAGTACTCAGATTGTGCCATGGCAACCAAGTCATACCAATGACGCGAATATCGCTCACCCCGTAAACGCCCTTGAAGACAATACACATGGGCAGCGGTCGCTTTTTCCCAGAACGTGCGTTCAGCCTTCATAACCTGAGGAAAAGCTGTTGGAAAAGTTACATTCGCTATCTCTGGTGCAATATCACAAGTTACTGATTGCACATGGTGGGGTTCGCCTGTAGCACGAGCACCAAACTCAAGTTGTATCTTGGGTGCAGAATAGCCAGTGCCGGTTTTCACCGCTGGATATGCCAGAATCAAAGTGTCGTTTTCCTTTCCTGCCAATGTTAACGATAAATCCAGGCCAGTATTTAACAAAGCAGCTTCAATGACTGGTTCTACTGTAGCTTTAATCCATTCTGGCAAGCGGTTGCGTACGGCGCTACTGATCTTTTTCTCTTGGCTTGATGTTGCTGGAATCGGATTACCTTGGGCTAAAAGATCAGGCACTAGTTCACGGATGTCATAAGTCAGATCAATATCTTCAGAAAATCGGTCAATGATATGGTAAACCTTGGATAAAGAAGTGCCGCCTTTGAAAGTGAGTTTACTCGCTAATTGAGATTCATAGATGGCTGCCAAGGTCCAAACCACCCAAATATCTTTTTCGAGTAAATGTGCGGGTCGTCCGGTACGACCGGCTGCAAATTCAAGCGCTTCAGCTTGATCTGTACGGCTGAGTGAAAACCAAGATTCAGCCATGTGTCATCATCTCTTCACTTACGACTCGTGCCATCCAACTGGGTAATAATGCCCTCACAGAACGCAAAGCTTCCCATTCAGATTCTGGCAGTTTTTCTCGAAGTGTCTTTAGTGCAGTTGAGGCGACTTCAGGGCCTAGCCAAGATAAAGCTCGTATAGTCATGCCAGCAGGACGATTACCTAGTAATAATTGCCAGCGATTAGCATGTTTGAGTTCAATGACTCGATTACCCAAGTGCAAAATGCGTGATGGACCTGATGTGAAGAATATTTCTCGTGTTTGTACTTGAGTGCTCAGGCCTAAAGCATTGGCATCGGCAGCACCATTAGCTACCACTGTTTCACCACAACTGGCTTCGATAGCTATAATTATGGATTCAGTAGAAGGGGGGCGTGTGCCGAATCGGCCTTGTTGCGGGATGACATAGATGCCACGACTCACACGCATTAATTTGCCTTCTTGAGCTAAGCGCGACAAGGTTTTGTCGACAGCAGAACGTGAGCCCAAATGTAAAAATTCTTTGGGTGAAAGTAACCCGCCTTCAGGTAACGCCTGGGCGGCAGATAAAATATTTTCAGCAAGATGACTCATGGCAATACTCCTTTGTCAGAAGAATACATTTATTTCTGACAAATTACAAATGACGTTATAGGTCTATTTTTGATTTAAAATCAAAAAACCAATTTAAAATAGATCCTAATGAGAGGTTATTAGTGTTAGTTGATCCGATAACTTATCTCGAAAGCCTTTGTATAGTTGTTTGACGCCCATGGTTAATGGTTGTCAAATAACTTACGCGAGATTTACGCGACTTCGTTATGCTCAGTTATGATCGGTACTGATGCGTAGGCAGCCCGATTAAATAAAAATTTGTTATATATCAAATAGTTGTAGCTTGGTGATTGCACTTTTAATGCGATGGTCGCGCGTTCGAATCGCGCACGACCCACCACAACAAAGCCTTGCAAAACAAGGAGTTTCAACTAAATGCCATCGGTTGAGAACGCTTTAAACTCATAGTGGTGCACAAATAAATGCGCAAATAGCGTATTTAATAATTGCGCACTGATTGTTTAAGTCGTTTATCAGAGACACAACCATGGCTACCATCAGAAAAAATTCAAACGGCAAATATCGTGCCGACATTCGTAAGAACTATACGTTCATCCAAGCGAAAACATTCCTAACCAAAAAACAAGCAGAACTATGGGCATCCGAGATGGATGTTAATATCGAAGCTATATTAGCTTTAACTCCGTCCAAATTAAAAAATCTTACACCAGAAATTGTTTACGAAATGGGTGGCTTAGATTTATTTCAAAAGTTGGGTATTGAACTCGAATTCTTAACATTTAAAGATCTTGCCAATGAGTACATGACTCAATGGTCCAAGAAAGACCCCAATCAAATCCCTCGCACCTCTTATTGGCTGAAAATCTTCGGCAACCAACCTATTAAAGCAATATCAACTAGCGATATACGCAAAGCACTGGATCATTATGCTAAGGGCAAATGCCTTAAAGGTGATGGCAGTGGAAAATCCAGAGAGACAAACAAAACTCGATCAAGCAATACCGTATTAAGATTGAAGGCTGTTTTATCTAGCATCTTTAAATATGCCATTAGGCGCATAGGTATCTAGACAAGTTACATGAAAAAATTCTGTGCCGTTTCACGCAAAGCGGCAAGCTCCTCAGGTGGATAGCAATCCAGCACCTCCTGCATGGAAAGAAACACCCATAAGCCAGCTAATAACGCGGGATTAGTAAACGACTTCCCCCAT
>CAIVGC010000332.1 GCA_903905335.1 uncultured Methylococcaceae bacterium | reverse complement strand
CTTATTAGTCACGGGTGTTGCTGAGAATAAAATTAGGTCATTAATCGTTTCTGGTGCTGCTGGTGTTGGTAAGAGTTATGAAACTAAACAAACATTAGAAGCACATGGTAAAAGTGATTATGTATTTGTCAACGGATATTTAAAAAATTCTGGTCTATTTAAGTTATTGTATGATAATCGTTTTGAAAATCAGGTGGTTATCATAGACGACTCTGATAAAATCTTAACCGAAATGGATTCTATCAGTATGCTAAAGAATGCTTTAGAGCTTAAACAGACTAGAACTATATCATGGTTGAGTGAAAAGCAATTTATAAGCGAAGAAACAGGCGAGCCGATACCTAAAACTTTTCAGTATGAAGGCTCTATGATATTCTTAACTAATATGGACTTTCAAGCTCAAATACAAAAGGATACGATCCTAAGCCCACATTTAGCGGCCTTAGATTCTAGGTCAATCTATTTAGATTTAAAGATAAAAAATAGAAGAGATATTTTAGCTAGAATTAAACAAGTAATAAATGAATCTGATATTTTAACATCAAAAGGAATTTATGAATACGAACAACAAATTTTAATGCAATATCTTACTGATAATCTTGACAATTTAAAAGAACTATCATTAAGAACTATTGAAAAATTAGCATCACTATACACAGCAAACCCTGATAAGTGGCGCAGTTTATCGGATGCTGTGATGTTGAAGAGATAAAACCGAATATCTGTTGATTGAGCTAACACGTTAAAGTGTCTCTCTCACATGATAACGTGTGCTTGCTCTCAACAAATATATTTAACTATGGTGTGGCTCTCTCCCATTATCATAGTTATCTTAATTCCAATCAATTGCTACTCAATCGCGATTGATTAACAAACACTACCTAAAGGGTGTGCTTTCTCTTAGCCTAGATTAATTTCTAGGCTTTTTTTTGCCTACAATATACTCACATCATACCATTCTAGGCAATTTAAAGGCTGTTTAAGGCGTTTTAACTGCGGTCCGTGGCTCTACCATAGGTTTCTGGATAAAACGCCTTAGAATGCAATTTTCTCTGTTGACTGGACTCGGCCACATTAATTAGATTCAAATATGGCTGGCGCGAAGCGCGACACGAAGTGACTAAATTGGATCTGAATTAAATCCCTTCGGGATTGCTCCCTGCGGTTGCTAATCTTATTTGAAATAAATTGAATTTAGTTGTTGCAATTATAATTCATTACTGTATGATGTGTCTTGTGGTTAGGGATTGTCTCTAACCGAACCTTTCTGGAGAGAGAAAATGTTAAAATTGGCTAGATTGATAAATGATCGCGGAGTTATTTTTGACACAGTCGAATTGACCTCGACTGATGCAATTAAATCGTGGGCAAAAGGTCGCGGTGGGGTATACACGCTGGACATCGAAACCGTTTATAATGTCATGAATGGTGTTGACGAGTCGACTCAGTATACAATACGCAACGATAGATGTTATAAATTAATTTGCAAGAATTATCGTTGTTAATTTGACAAAAGAAACCAGACTTGATACAATGAGTCTGGTTTTTAAAGAGCCTGACAACGATGCCCGACAAGGGAGGTCTAGCAATTTCAAAGGTAGTTCGCCTATCGTTTTTATTATATAACACCCAAGCTACCTTGGAGTTATAAGGACCTCCCTTGTCGGGCATCGTTGCTGTTTCTTTAAATGTTGACCTATTATAACAGACTGATTGTTAATTGCAACAGCAAAATAAAATTAATTTAGTCGAAATACAGCTTGACATGAGGCAGTTTCGTGTTATAATTATCTTGTTGACTGGACAAGTGACTCGACCACATCTAATCAGATTCAAAAATTAGATTGGCGCGAAGCGCGTCACGAAGTGACTAAATTGGATCTGAATTAAATCCCTTCGGGATTGCTCCCTGCGGTCGCTGATCTTATTTTGAATTAAATTAAATTTAGTGGTTGCAATCTCTGATCAACTCTGTATACTACTTACATCGGAGCAGATTTGCTGCTCCTTAACCCTTCTGGAGAGAGAAAATGGACAAAATACTTTTAGGAAAGATTGACAATGAAAATGTTTACTTGACTAAGCATCAATGGGATTGTGGCTGGTATTGGGCATTCGGTTATGTTGGTAATAAGAATAATCATTTTCACATTGATAGCCTGCTGCAGAGTGAAACCGATGTCAATAAAATATTTGACTCAACAAAGCTCACTCAAGCAGCATGGTGGGCAATTCGTGATCTATTCTTACAAGCTTATGGCTTGAAGAGAACAGCAGAAATCTATCGTTATGGAGCGAATCAGTGCCGTGTTGAAGGCTTAACCGATGTGTTGAAGTCTCAAGATAAAGTCAATGAAATTAATGCCGATCTTAGCATATTGTTAGAAATGACATGG
>CAIVGC010000331.1 GCA_903905335.1 uncultured Methylococcaceae bacterium | reverse complement strand
ACGCTTTTTTGAGAACAGCCAACAGGTTATCCACAGGAAAGGTGCGCTTATAATTTGCGATTGTTAGGAATAATTCTGAAAAACTGATGGTAAATCAGAAAATGAGTCGTTTATTGCGCAACTGAAAGAGTTTTCAAAAAAATATTTCCTGATTTTGAGCTGGTTTTTTTGAAAACTGGCTTTTTCGTTCAGGCACTAATTAAGCGTAAAGATCTTTTAGAAATATAAGTCAGTAATTCAAATAAAGTCGCTATATCACTAATACCCTTAGCTTGTTGTTTAACAAACCTTTCATAGGGTAATGTGCTGGGGTTCCAAATAGTCATCTGTCATCATCCATTAGTTGAAGTGTGTAGTATCTCCGCTGGATCAATTGAGGAACCTAAGATCGGAACATCGCAACTATAAAACATCGATACGACAGATGATGACTTATTAAAATAAAGTCTTTTATTCTTTCAATAGCAAAAAATGCCTGCATATCAGTCTACTGATATGGTTGGCAACATGGATGGTCATGCAAAAAACTTATCACTCATGACCCATGGTGGCAGAACAAGGCTTACTCCCTTTTACGATATGCTTTGCACGGCTGTGTATCCAAGTCTGAGCCAAAAGTTTGCTTTCAAGAACGGCGGTGAAAATAGACCTAAATGGATGATGCTTCGGCATTGGGAGCGTTTTGCCTTAGAAACTGACACAAAACCACAACTGGTTAAAAATGTGATGGCAGACATCATTATGAAAATCGAATCAGCTTTACCTATCGTCACAGCAGCACTTCGATTGTGTGTCACCATGACTGATGAATTACTTATGATGGATAATATTCAGAAATTAATCGTTCTGTCTTTAACGGATATGAAGGATAAACTTAAGATTAAAGCATAGTCATTTATAAAGTACTGTCATACCTTCTGATACGCATTCCCACAATACATCTCCAAGGTGCGCTGGATTGTGCATTCTGCGCATGTCAATTATTGGTAATGTGAAGCGTAATTGCCGAGACGGTGTTAGGCCGCATGTGGTATTTCAGCGGGTTTAATGTTGGGGCGCGGTTTTTGTCTGGCTTGCCAAAGGTCATATTCAGCCTGCATACGTACCCAGCTTTCGGCGGTGGGGCCATTCATCCATGCTTCAAGCCGAAGCGCCATGTCCGCACTGATAGCCGCTCGACCATTAATGACACGGGACAGGGCAACACGCGACACACCTAGTTGCGCGGCGGCTTCAGTAACGCCAATGCCCAGTTCAGGTAAAACGTCTTCCTTTAAAATACTGCCTGGATGGGGAGGGTTAAACATAGTCATAATGAACACCTATTAGTGATAGTCTTGATAATCTACCAAGATTGCATCTTCGCCTTCAAAAGCGAATGTGAGTCGCCAATTGCCACTTATCTTTACTGTCCAATGTTCGGCAAGTTCACCTTTTAGTTGATGCAGTTTCCAGCCCGCAACATTCATTTCAAGTGGTGCTTTGGCGGCATTAAGTAGCATCAATTGTCTTGCCAGTTTCGCCTCGTGTTCCGCTGTAATACCAGCTTTTGAACCAGTTTCAAAAAATTGTTGGAGGCCTTTGTGGCGAAAGTTCTTAATCATAATTAATTGTATCTCGACGCTTTACGCTACACAAGTATTTTAGTTAACAATCCGTAATCCTTGCTGGTATTTCTATCCACTCACGCAGACTAGCAAAACTACGACGCACCATAGAAAAATCTGAGCCTTCGATTCACCGCACTTGAGGGCTGAAATTCGTCTCGCCGTAAGTTTTACTTTTGCCATACAAAACCTTTAAGCTGATTACAGTTTGTAATCAGATGTAATCAATGTGTAAGCTTTTTTTAATGAAAGCTATTGATTTTTGTCGTCATTATACGTATCCAGCTAAGATTTAAATAAGCACTCAGTTGCGCCAAGATATGCGAGGCATTTTTACGTTAATATTAAGTCGGACTAATACCAAACTGACAAAAAGGTATGAAGATTAATTTAATTATTTTTGAATTTGGTGCATTAGGTGCGGAATAATTAATTGGAATTAGATTCACATCGAGTGTGGAGTGGGTAGGAGTTCTTGTGTTTGTATTTAGTGATTGACTTTATTTGGTGCCCCGAATGGTGCCCCGAAACTGCTATATTTAACTTTTTTCTAAATGACCTATTTGTAGCTCATTGAATCAATTGGTCGGGACGACAGGATTTGAACCTGCGACCCCTTGTCCCCCAGACAAGTGCGCTACCAAGCTGCGCTACGCCCCGACATTAATATAGATTGAAGTTAAAGGGTTAGTAAATATCACCCAGAACGCTTCAGCCGAGAATTATACTACATTACTAAAAATTACTGTTACTTGATATTCAGGTTTTTAGCTGGCCGTAAGTCATGGGAGATAAAATCTTATCGTTAGATTTAACTGTTCGAGCTAAAATCCAGCCTTTTTAATAGTTGCGTAACCAAGATTAATAGAATTAAAAGTCTTTGTTCTACGAAGACTTTTAATTCTTGATGGTCAACGGGTAGGACGTTATTTGTTAGATTGCTGGTCGAGAAAATTTCAGGTCATTGTTAGGTTGAAACTAGAAACACAAGTACACTCAAAAATCATTTGAGAATAAAGCATTAGCGTTTAATAAGATGCTTTAATAGCTGCATGAAGTCATTGATAAGGTGATTTTTGTAATGACTCATAATGTCGTCTACTTTGTTGTTGACTTGATCATGCATGTGAATTCTTTGTGCCATAGTTGTTCTCCTAGTTATAAGAATGTGCTTAATGTGATCGATAACTGCGCATTTGACCGACTAACACGCCTTGTATTGCTACTTGTTCGGGGTGATAGGATAGTGCGCTCATGTTTGCATTGGCAGGTAGCAACAAGATTTGCTCGGCGCTTTGCTCAATATATTTTAAAGTTGCTTCTGAGTCTTCTATTAAGGCGACCACTATTTCTCCGTTACGGGCATAATCGCGCTGTTCGATGACCACCCAGTCACCGTCAAAAATACCTGCTTCAATCATAGATTCACCTTTAACTTGTAATACGTAACAAGGTTTATTGGTTTTTAGGGCATCTGGTACCATCATATAGTTGATAGTCGTCAATGCTGTTATTGGTTTACCTGCGGCGATTGAGCCGATAAATGGTAAGCCTAGTTCCATAATTGCATCATCGTTTTGTGCCTGAATGCTTAGGCGAACACCACCTTGTTTATTACCTGTAAAAGGTTCTACTAAACCAGCTTTAATTAAGGCCATGATGTGTTTATACATCGAGCCACGCGAAGCCATGCCCAATGCCGAACAGAGTTCATCCAAACTGGGTGGGCGAGAAAAATGTTCGCTGTTATCACGAAGAAAATTAAATATCTCTCGTTGTCGTCGCGTTAATGTGTTCATGTGTTGCCGTCTTTAATTTGCTTTAAGTTTTTTGTTATCTTAGCAAAAATAAATTACAATGCAACCTAAAAGAGAACAAAAAAAGAACAAAAGGAGAATAAAAAGAAAACATAAGTTATTCATTGTTCTCAATCCTTGTTATTTAAGCACCTATAGCCATGACTTCTTTTATTCTGCTACTACCGACACATCGCCCTTGTGCGATGGCTATACCCTTATTTAGTGGCAAAGTCGCCGCAGGTTTTCCTTCGCCGGCAGATGATTATGTCGAAAAAAACTTAGATTTAAACGAGCTTTTGGTGCAAAAGCCTGCGGCGACTTTTTTTGTTCGTGCTCAAGGTGAATCCATGTTAGGTGCAGGAATTCATCCTAACGACATATTGGTAGTTGATCGTTCCATTGAAGCCGTGCCAGGTAAGATAGTCATTTGTGCCTTGAATGGTGAACTGACAGTAAAACGTCTAGGGCGCGATAATGAGCAATGGCAACTAAAAGCAGAAAATCCAGATTATCCTGATATTGTCATTCACGAAGAACTGGATATGGTGATTTGGGGTGTAGTCACCAACGTGATTCATGCTCTGTAATGCAAACATTGATAGCTTTAGTTGATTGTAATAATTTTTATGTATCCTGTGAGCGTGTCTTTAGGCCAGATTTGATTGGCAAGCCAGTGGCAGTGCTGAGCAATAATGATGGTTGTGTGGTTGCTCGTAGCAAGGAAGTAAAAGAGTTAGGTATTAAGATGGGTGTTCCTCTTTTTCAAATTCAGCAATTGGTTAATCAACACCAGATAAAGCTATTTTCGTCGAATTACACGCTATACGCTGATATGTCGTCTCGAGTCATGCTAACGCTGGAAGCCTTTGCGCCTAAGATGGAGGTTTATTCCATAGACGAGGCTTTTTTAGACTTGACTGGAGTTTGTCATCAAGACACTCTAGCTTATGGTCATTTAATTAGAAAAACGGTGATTCGCGCAACAGGGATACCGGTTTGTGTGGGTATTGGGCCGACTAAGACTTTAGCTAAGTTAGCGAACTTTGCGGCTAAAAAATGGTGTAAAACTGGCGGCGTATTGGATTTATCAGATCCCGTGCGCCGAGAAAAATTAATGCGCATAGTGTCAGTCGGTGAAGTGTGGGGTATAGGTTCTCGCACCACTTTAAAATTCAAGCAATTAGGTATTCATAGTGTTTGGGATTTGGCGACACAATCTAGTCAGCGCATAAAAAGCCAATTTAACATTGTAGTCGCCAAAACCGTGATGGAATTGAATGGCACTGCTTGTTTTCAATTAGAAGAGATTAGTGCCAATAAACAACAGATAGTCTGTTCTCGCAGTTTTAGTCGTCGGTTGACTGAATATACGGAGTTGTTCGAGGCTTTGGCAGAATTCTGTAGTCGCGCGGCAGAAAAGCTTAGAACGCAGCATTCAGTAACCAGCTGTATTAGTATTTTTATAAGAACTAGCCCGTTTAATATTCAAGAGCCTCAATATCAGCGCTCGGCCACTATCAAGTTGGATGTTGCTACCCAAGATACTCGTACGCTGATCGCCGCAGCCAATCGTTTGTTAAAAGAGATATTCAAAGTGGGTTATGGTTATCAAAAATGCGGCGTGCAGTTCAGTCAGATTAGCTCAGAGTCTGAGTCTACTCAATGTGAGTTGTTTGACTTTTTTGATAACGATTTGCCTACGGAAAATCGTCCATTAATGGCAGTTGTCGATCAAATAAATCGACGCTTTCCTAAGGCTATTTCAATAGCAGCAACTGGTTTTGAGCAGAGTTGGAAGTCGAAATCAGAACGAATGTCCCCGCGCTATACCACGGACTGGCGGGAGTTGGTGCGCGTAAAATGAATAAAAACAGATACTAATTTGTTGTACCTTGGGTACATATTTATATATGAAAACTATACATTATGTTGCTTGTTATAAAAAATCTAGGCTAATGATGGTTTTTTTGTATAATCAAACGCTTTACCAATGACTATATTCAATGCAGACATCCTTTAAAACCATAGGTATCATCGGTAAGCTGAACGATGCTAGTATTGCTGGAACCTTAACAGGGCTCTATACCTATTTGGTCGCGCATGGATATAACGTCTACGTAGCTGAAGATAGCGTTAGCTTTATTAATAGTCCTTGTGTCGCGGCCTGTTCCTTAGAAACCTTGGGACAATATTGTGATTTGGTTATTGCCGTAGGTGGAGACGGTACTTTTTTAGGCGCGGCTAGAGCCATCGTTGCTTATGATATTCCATTAATAGGTATTAATTTAGGGCATCTGGGTTTTTTAGTTGATATATCACCTAACGAGTTGCCGGGTAAATTACATCAAATGCTGCAAGGCCATTACACGGAGGAAAGGCGCTCTTTGTTACGCGCTAAAATTATCCGTGATCAGCAAGTCATACATGAAGAGACAGCGGTTAATGAAGTCGCTATTCATCGTTGGGTAACGCCTAGCATGATCGAAATTGTGACTAAAATAGATAATGTGTTTTTAAACTCACAGCGCTCTGATGGCTTGATCATTTCAACGCCTACCGGTTCTACTGCTTATTCACTATCAGCGGGTGGTCCGATACTGTATCCTTCTTTGGGAGCGCTGGTTTTAGTGCCATTAAATCCACATACCTTATCGAATCGTCCTATAGTGATACACGATTCTGCTGAGATTGAAATTAGCTTTTGTCAAACCAAGCAAATCAATGCCTTGGTAACTTGTGATCATATTGAAATGCCGGATGTGTTAATCAGTGATAAGATCCTGATTAAGAAAGATCCCATACCGATTAGAATTTTGCACCCTGAAGGCCAAGACTTTTTTCAAATCCTCAGGAATAAATTAAACTGGAGCAGTGGTTACCACAGTTAATTCTTATGCTATTAAACTTGTCTATTATTGATTTAGCTGTTGTAAAAAGCTTGGATCTCGATCTGGAAGCAGGCATGTCGGTGCTAACGGGCGAAACCGGAGCAGGGAAATCTATTCTCTTAACGGCACTAGGTCTGGCCTTAGGTGATCGCGCTGATTCGGGCTATGTAAGACCTGATTGCAAGCGCGCTGAAGTTAATCTGGAGTTTGACTTAGCTGATGCGCCGAACGCTCAACAGTGGCTTAAAGATAATGATTTGGATAATGAACAACATTGTTTAATAAGACGCATCGTTAATCAAGATGGTCGCTCTAAAGCCTATATCAACAATCGTCAAGTGACCTTGCAGTACTTGCAAGAACTGAGTGAAAAGTTGGTTGAAATTCATGGTCAACATGCGCATTTAACGTTGCTTAATCCTGACGAACAGCGACGCTTATTAGATGCCTATGCCAAGAGTCAACCACTATTAGATCAAGTTAACCATTGCTATAAGCAATGGTTAACGGCGCATAAGGAATTGTCCACTCTAATTAAAGCGGGTGTTGATCAAAGCGAACGTGAAGAATTTTTACGTTATCAATTAGAAGAGTTACAGGCCTTAAATTTGGCGACGTTTAATTATGCTGCCTTGTCAGAAGAACACAGTAAATTAGCTAATTTTGGTCAAATCCTAAGTACTGGCCGCGCTCAAGTTGAAGTGCTTTATGAAAGTGATCAGCAATCGGTTAATCAAATGCTGAGTCATAGCGCCTCCGAATTAAATCACATTGCCCGTTATGCCCCAGAATTAAATGACATCTGTGCGTTATTGTCAGAAGCTCAGATTTTAACCGAAGAAGCTGCCTTACAATTACGGCGCTTTTT
>CAIVGC010000330.1 GCA_903905335.1 uncultured Methylococcaceae bacterium | reverse complement strand
TGCAACTATTCCCATGCGGCCACCCAACGTGCCGAACAACTTGCTCAACTTACCAATGCCCACAACGGCGTTGAGCCTTACACCGACATGCACCGTTTGGTGACCTTTCTCACCACGCTAAAAACCTAATGAAACAAGCAGCGAAATAGGGGACGCAGCGAAATAGGGGACGTACCACGTTTATATTTTTAAAGGTGATTAACCGGAAGTGTAGATTACTTATTATTTCTTGACTGCCTCTGTCGGTATGCCAAACCAAACCTTTACTGGGCTTGTGTTTCCAAATGGCCATGAGTAAGGCATCATTGACTAATTTAGCTCTCATATGTTCAGCCATTGACCAGCCAACCACCAGCGAATACAGATCAATCACGACCGCCAAGAACTAATTAAAGACAGATTATAGTCTAACTATAAACCCCAGAGAGACTGAATAAATAATAGGGGAATTTCTAAATACACCTATTTCCTTTGCTATCGTTAAAAGACAGAGCAGCCACAATGCTCTGTTAATTACTTTTACGTTTAGTTTTAGTTAAGGAATGATTGTGCATAAAAAAATAATCCCCGTTATCGTCATGCTTAGCGTTGCCATGCTAAGTACTGGATGTGCCTCCATGTTTACAGGAACCACTAGTAACATTAATGTTACTAGCACACCTACGGGTGCTGACTGTAATGTAACTGGTCATGGTGTTCATACGCCTGGAAATGTAATCTTAGGAAAATCCCATTCTGATTTAACCATCAACTGCCAAAAAGAAGGGTATGAAGATGGATCATCCACAATAATTTCGTCTTTTAACCCCACTTCTCTAGTTAATATCCTGACGGTTTATGGCGTAGTCATTGGCTTTATTGTTGATTTTTCAACTGGAGTCGCGTGGCAGTACGCCAATCAGGTTAATATTAATTTAATAAAAAAGGTCAATAAATCATGAGCAAACTAATTGCCATCTCTACGATTTTACTTTTAACAGCCTGCGCTATTGATACCGGCATAGTACCTTTAACTGACCATACTTTTACCCTTAGTAAACAAGCTGCAACAGGCTTTTCGGGTATTGATGGCGTAAGAGAAAGTGTTCGGCAAGAAGCCGGTCAGTTTTGCGGCAACCTAAAGAAGACACTTAAAGTCATCAGTTCACATGAAACACAACCACCTTATATATTAGGCAACTTTCCCAAAGCTGACATGACCTTTACTTGTATAGTTAATCCAGCAGAATAAAGCTCGTGACGAATTATTCCTTAATAGAGGTCGTGTCATCTACCCATTGAAAATCGGCACGACGCTCTATAGCGTTTCTATATTCGTTCTCATCAACTTCGCGCCAAGTAAAGTTATCGGTAGAGCACCACAGATCAGCGTCTGGGGTAGAGATGGCTTTAAACATTTCGGGGCGTAACGGCACCATACCATGGCCTAACAACCGAGAAATGATGATTTCACGTACATATTGAGAGACCTTAACTTCGGCATGATCAGCAAGAGTTTGTAAGTCATCGCGTAAACGC
>CAIVGC010000329.1 GCA_903905335.1 uncultured Methylococcaceae bacterium | reverse complement strand
TCAAAGTCGTGCATGGCGGTTTTGGTTCTTTCTGCGCACCAGAAGGCTTTGTAATTATTGACTTCACGCGCTACACCGATAATGCGTGATTCTCTGGGATAATCTGAGACGATAAAATAAGGGTCAACCGCAATGCAATGTCCACCGACACCAGCACCGGGCTGTAGGATATTCACGCGCGGATGTTTATTGGCCAAGTGGATCAGTTCCCAAACATTAATGTCGGCTTTGTCGCAGATGATGGACAGTTCGTTGGCAAAGGCAATTTGAAGATCGCGTGAGGCGTTTTCGGTCAGCTTGCACATTTCTGCTGTACGGGCATTGGTCTTGTGTAATTCGCCTTTTACAAAGAGCTGGTAAAACTCTATGGCTTTAAGGGTGGATGTTTCATTTATGCCGCCTATGGCGCGGTCGTTATAGACTAGTTCGTACAAGACATTTCCAGGTAGTACACGTTCTGGGCAATAGGCTATATATAGTGTGTTTTGTAGTTCAGGTCGTTCCCTAAAAATCAGTTCTGCCATTCTTTCGGTGGTGCCCACCGGAGAGGTCGATTCAACAATATAGGTGTCACCGGCTTTCAAAAAAGGCATAACGGCTAGTGTTGCCGCTTCAACAAAAGATATGTCGGGTTCGTGATTACCTTTAAAGGGCGTGGGTACAACAATTAAATAAACATCGGCTAAGGTAGGGGTCAGCGAGGCTTTGAGTAAGCCTTTTTCAACACCGTCTTTAACAAGGGCTTGCAAGCCCTGTTCGATGATGTGGATTTCACCTTTATTAATAGTGTCCACGACCTTAGGGTTAACATCAACACCGTAGACCTGTAGGCCATGTTGTGCGGCTATGGCGGCTGTTGGTAGGCCAATATAGCCTAAGCCGATGACACAGATTTTTTTTATTGAAGTCATTTTAGGTCTCTCATAAAAGTAATAATGCGTTCACAAGCCTTGCCATCACCATAGGGGTTATGGGCTTTGGTCATTAGTTCATAGGCTGCTGGGTTATCTAATAAGTTATTGGTTTCTTGAATGATGCGTTGGGTGTCTGTGCCAACCAGTTTAACGGTGCCGGCTGTGACGGCTTCTGGTCTCTCGGTGCTATCACGCATCACTAATACTGGTTTACCTAAGCTGGGCGCTTCTTCTTGTACGCCACCACTATCGGTAATGATTAATTTTGCTAAGCTCATTAAATAGATAAAAGCTTCGTATTGCAGTGGCTCAATAAGGTAAATATTGCTGACTTCAGCGAGTAAGTCATTCACTGGCTTGCGGACATTTGGGTTTAAATGTACGGGGTAAACGATATTGATGTGGGGTCTTTCCAAAGCAATCGTTTTTAAGGCTGTGCAGATATCTATAAAACCTTGGCCAAAATTTTCACGTCTATGGCCGGTCACTAAGATGAATTCTGCTGTGTTTGGCTCAAAGCCTTTTTGCTTAATCGTTTCATAAACGGATGCACAAAAAGCTATGTTAGTTTCTAGCTTGTTTTTCATTAACAGTAAAGCGTCAATGACGGTATTGCCGGTCACAATAATATGATCTGCTGCGACATTTTCTTTGAGTAAATTGTTTTGGCTTTGCAACGTTGGGGCAAAGTGATAGCAGGTGATTTGTGAGGTCAGTTTGCGATTAGCTTCTTCTGGCCAAGGTGCGTAAAGATTGCCGGTTCTTAAGCCTGCTTCTATATGGGCTACGGTTATTTTTTCATAAAAAGCGGCAAGGCTGACAGTAAGCGTGGTAGTAGTGTCGCCATGTACAAAAACAAAATCAGGCCGATAAGCTTTAAACACGGTTTTCATACCGATGAGTATGTTACTGGTAATGTCGTACAAATCTTGATTAGGCTGCATTACCTTTAGATCAAAATCTGCTTTTATGTCGAATAAGGATAAAACCTGATCAAGCATTTCTCTATGCTGTCCAGTTACGCACACTTTGGTTTCAAACGCTTGCTGTTCGGCTTGAAAAGCTTTAACCAGTGGGGCCATTTTTATAGCCTCTGGGCGCGTGCCGAATACGAGTAGAATTTTTTTCATGTGTTTCAGTTATTTTAATCATTCATGTAGGTTGGGCTGCGTGCTTTTGCAACCCAACATTTTCATCAATCAATGTTGGGTTAACGATAAGGCCGTTAGCCCAACCTACTGCTGAAGGTAATTCGTAAACAATAACTTGCCCTATAGAACGAAGCGCATCGTTCTATAGCTGTGATGTGCTTCACTAACGTTCAGCACATCCTATAAAAGTCATTTAGCTTGGGCTGCGTTTTTTTTCAACCCAACATTTTCATTAATTAATGTTGGGTTAACGATAAGGCCGTTTGCCCAATCTGCTGCCGAAGGTAATTCGTAAACAATAACTTGCCCTATAGGATATGCTGAGGAACGAAGCGCATCGTTCTATAGCTGTGATGCGCTTCACTAACGTTCAGCACATCCTATAAAAGTCATGTAGC
>CAIVGC010000328.1 GCA_903905335.1 uncultured Methylococcaceae bacterium | reverse complement strand
TGCCACGGATGATTATTTCATGCTTAATGGTCGATCTTTTCCTTATACCTTAAGGGACTCATTGATACACATGGAAGAGAATCAACAAGTTAAGCTTCGGGTTTTAAATGGTCATACCGAATCATTGGCGATGCACATACATGGTCATAAACCTACGATTACTCATTACGATGGCGTTGATAACGGTCCAGGCTCTTATATACAACGTGATGTTCATGGCATGGTGCCTGCGCAACGAATTGATCTATCGTTGAGCGGTGTGGATGATGGTTTAAATAGTTTTGGTCAAGGTATCTGGATGTTTCATGATCACGTTGAAAAATCATTTACCACCGATGGCCATGGTGAAGGCGGTGATATTAGTCTAGTGGTTTACAAAGGATTTGTTGATGAGAAAGGCATTCCTATGGCTCATGGCATGAGCTTGGCGCCTTATTTTTCAAAGTCTTTATGGCAGGGTAAATATCCAATTTGGCAAGATTATGATTCTTGGAGCAGTTTAGGTTTGCCTGATTTAAAAGCTGAATTTAAGCCGTCTAAAGTCGCGGTGCAAACCGCCCCCGTTAAAGCTTCAGACGCGGCCATTGCCGCACAGCAACAGGCTCCATCAGCATTTTCTCGCTTATTTAATGGCTTGTTATTAGGTTTGCTAGGCTATGCGGTTGTAGTTAAACGTAAGCCATTGCTGGATTTTGCTTTGAAGATGGTTGATCTAGTACGTAGTAAGGTACTTAAGAGATAAGTCTAAAATAAAAGTCGCGTCCTTTAGGTACAGAGGCGACTGGTAGGGGCGTATTGCATACGCCCCTTGTGATTGTAAATTCGTATAGTTCCCGCGTGAGAGCGATAAGCTTGTGTAGCTTCTCTTCTTATGCTTGGGGCAGGTTATAAATCATACGGAATATAAGTCTGTTCTTTAGTATCGCCAAGCTCTCCCTCAATCACATAAAATAAATTCTTATAATTGACTAGCCATCGGTTGTGTTCATTGATTCTAACGGTGGCTCTTTTAGGGTTCAGGCGAATCACCTCGCCAAACAGATCATTGTTGTTTTTATCTTTAAATCCCACTTTGGCGCCGACTTTTAAAGAACTTTTAGGGATGCCAACGGCATTGTGCGCCGGTTGAATATCAGCGTCTACCTCATTGAGATTCAGATAATAAAAAGGCAGATTCCAAGTTTTATTGTCTTTTACGTTTCTTACCGAGCAACGGGTTTTTTGAATTTTTAAAATCACTGCATCAACCAGATCATTTAATTGTGGTTCAAAGTAACTGATGGATTGACCAATTTTTAATTGTGCTTTAATCAGATTGTTCCGCTTTGGATTCAATAATTCTTGATGGATAGCCGCCTGTAAGCGATGCAGATCAAATAAGGATGCCTGGTTTAATTCTTCAAGTATTTTGGTGTAGTTCATCGTGTGTGCTCCATTAGAGCTAATGAAAGTTGTGGGGATTAGCAAAGGTTATGGGCAGTTTACTCTATGTGGATTTATTCGCCTCGTCTCCATGCACAGATTACTAAACTTAATGGCAGTGATATACAGAGCGCAACGGAACAGGAAAAGCTATCTCACTCTATTTCGTGGGGCGTAGTTTGTAACCCCGTTCCAAATGTTTGATGTTGCCCCGTCCCGCGTGGGAGGTATTATGCAGGGGTACGGTGTTGCTGGTGGTGGTATTCGGCATCACGAAAATTTACAGGCATTTAAGCAAATCAGCATACAACAGGCGCTACATGCTAGCGCATGACCTTCTGAAGATATAGCGCACCCTAAATTTATTACCCCAACCTAGCTCTTTGTTTAATATTTAGCCCGATTTGTATGTAAACAAAAACGGTTTGTCGGGTAATTATCACGATAGCTAGGACAAACAAATGGCTGATTAGTTAAGCGGTTGCTATCATTAGGCGACAAAATCGCTAGCTTGACTATCTAAATGTGATTTTAAGGCAACAAGAATGGCTGATGTGGTATCTAACACCGGTGTAAGTCAACAAAAATATCTGGTGTGGTATTTAACGTTAATGTAAGGACAGTATTTTTTTTATGCGCGGCGACAAAAAATAATGGTGAGGTAACTTGGCCTAACGTTAGTCTACAAAAATTTCCGGTAAGGCTACCAATTTAAGACGGGACAGTACGAAGATTACTTTTATTTTTACGCTCACTCATGGCTATAGCTATACACAAGTAACTCGTCATACCGGCCGGGAAGTCGGTATCCAGGGCCATGGATGGTCATCTTTATACATCCCTGTAGCCTAGATTCCGGCAGTCCATGCCGGAAACCGTACGCCCGTAATGGCGTACTATTAATGCGGTGAAAGTCCGTATCAGAGAAAGCCAAAATCTCTGTAGTTGAAAGTAACTGCGTCACCGTCTTGCCAGTCAATACGGTTGGGATTAATACCAAATATTTTGCAAAAGTCCCGCATAAAATCTTGATCGCGCTCTTTTTCTGAGGTGACACACTCAAATGCCTTAGAGAATGCGCTGGCGCGTTGACGGATAGTGTTTAGGTTAAGGGTTACAGACATAGTATTTATTTTTTATTGAATGGGGATCGCATCGAAACTGAGGCGGCATAAGTTAGTTTAACTGCTAGCTAGAAAAATTCATCAGAATTAATAGCAAGTAGCCTCGATGAAACGAGGTGGAAAGGTTGGGTTAACGATAGTAGTAAGATGGGCAAAGCGTAGCGTGCCCATCAACACAACATTAAAATTTAAGAAATAATTCTAAAATAAAAGTAACGTCATTAGGTTGTGGTGATGATGATTGGTAGGGGCGTATTGCATACGCCCTATTAAATACGCTATACGTGGCACGGGGTTTGCGGCCCCGTTACCGCTTACGCTCGAAAAGCCTTATTCCGGCCTAAAGCTATTCATGTTCCATGTCTTCCACATCGGGAGGCACAACATCGCCCCAGCTACTTGTATACCACCCAAGTTCTACAAAACGAGCAAAAGAGCTATACGGCCATTTGCTAGGCGAAGAAACTAAGCCATGTTTAACCGGATTATAGTGGATGTAATCCAAATGCTTGTGAAAGTCGCTTTCGTCGCGGATACAATGATCATAAAAACGCGGCTGCCAAATAGTTTTCGCATCGTCTTTCTGTTTTTTAGCGGGTATGCGCCGTGAAAAGTTTGTTTTTACCATTTGCCATCGGGTAGAAAAATCAGCATCATCTTCTGGCAATCTCCACAGGCAATGCAGATGATCGGGTAAAACGACCGCCGCCAGTAAATCAAAAGGGCGTTTCGCCTTCACCTCGCGAAAAGAGCGGCGAAGTAGCTCTACCCGTTCACCGTCTGCAAAAATGGGTTGTCGGCAATAAGTCACCAAGGTAAAGAAATAAGTTGCGCCAGGAATATACACGCGTCGGTAATTGCTCATTGAACACCTTCAACTCTACCGTAAATACGAAATGATGTAGCTGTAGGCCGGAATAAGGCTTTTCGAGCGTAAGCGAGTAAAGCGTTTCCGGCAAATACTTCCTCGAATTGCCGGAAACGCCACCACGCGCTACGCTTGGGTGGTCTTTTTCCGGCCTACTAGCCTAACCCAACATAGCCGCCCTAACACAACGCAAAACACCATAACTATATTGCCCATCAAAGGCTTCATAAACCGGTTTAAGTGAATTTCGTTGTTCTTCAGGCAAACTGAGTAGCACTTCTTCAATCTGTTTAATCTCCTGTTTTGGCAAGTCGACAATGTCTTCTAATTTTAACAGGCCTTGTTCTAGTGCTTGCGAGAGATGGTTATAAATCGTTTCTTCTTTGAGGACTCTTTTTTGAGCGACTTGCGTTACGTTGTAACCTAGCCTGAACAAGTTGACTGATTCCGTTACCGTATCGGCTATTGCATGATTATGGCTAGAAAAGTTGCTGATAACGGCTAAAAACTGCTCGCCATAAAGTTCTAATTTGCGTACGCCGACACCAGATATTAAGGCTAATTGTTGGCGGTTGGCAGGTTTAGCTTCAAGCATAGCCATTAGCGTTGCATCATGAAAAATAAGATAAGGTGGTATATCTTGCTCGTCAGCAATTTCACGGCGCTTGGCGCGCAGAGCATCCCAAAGTTCGGTATTGCTGGTGGCGAGTGTAGATCGGCTTGAAATTTTCTTACCTAATTTACTTTTCTCAGGTTTGATATCTTTACGCAATATCAGTTGTTGTTCTCCACGCAATATCGGGCGACAGCTATCGGTCAATTGCAATATGCCAAAATGTTCAAAATTGACGGCCACTAAGCCTCTAGCGACTAATTGCCTAAATACCGAGGACCATTGCTGTTCATCAAGATCCTTGCCGATACCAAAGGTAGATTGTTTATCATGGGCGGCATTAATAATCCGTTCAGTGGCTTTGCCTCGTAAGACTTCAATGAGATAACCTACGCCAAAGCGTTGGCCGGTACGGTAGATACACGAGAGCGCTTGTTGTGCCACCAAGGTGCCATCCCAAGTCTCAACGGTTTCTAAACAGGTGTCGCAATTGTTACAAGGCTGCTCAAGATGA
>CAIVGC010000327.1 GCA_903905335.1 uncultured Methylococcaceae bacterium | reverse complement strand
CATAATCTCGTAATATCGTAATAATTAATTAGACTTTTGAGGAATTACTCATGGCACTACCAACACCAGCACAAACTGCTCAAATTGAACAACTTTATGTTACTTATTATAATAGACCTGCTGATGCGCAAGGCTTGATCTATTGGTCAACTACTCTGGCTAATGGCAACCCAAACACATTTGCTTCTATTTCTAATTCTTTTAGTTCTTCTGCAGAATACACCTCTCTTTTCGGTGTAAATCCAGCCAACCAAGATGTTGTTAATACTCTTTACCAAAACCTCTTTGGTCATGGTCCAGACCAAGTTGGTCTAACTTACTGGACTCAGCTGTTAAATTTTGGCAAAATTACTGTAGCTTCTGCTGCAGCATCTATTGCTGCAGGCGCTCAGGGTACTGATAAGGACGCTATTATTAATAAAGTAGCTGCGGCAACTGACTTTACTGCAGCCTTGGATTCTACACAACAATTAGCTTACAGTGGTTCTGCCGCTAATGCTCAAGCATCTGCTTGGTTAGCGCAACAAGCCACTGTTCCATGGATAACACCGACTGTTGAACAAATTGCAGGCATGGACGCTGTGATTGCTGGTATAACGTCTACAGCCACTACTTACACACTCACTACTGGTTTAGATATACAGACAGCAACTAACTTTTTCGCATCAGAAACATACTACAATGTTGATGGTAAAGGTCCAACGCTTAACACGGGTGACAAGCTGACCGGTACTCCAGCAGCCGGCATTGCTAACAACACGCTGACCGTTACTGATTTGACGCCAAACGTTGCCAACGGTAATATTCCAGCCGGTGTAACGCTGAATAATATCCAAAATGTTATTCTTAACTCATCAAATAACACCGCGAACGGAACCGGTTTCAGCACCGTGGGCATCGCAGATGTACGCACACTGACGGGAATGACCAATGGTGGTGGCAATGACCGCTTTGCTGCCAATAATGGCGTAAATGGTGCCTCGGTCACTATTACACACAATGGTTACGCTGGGAATACCAATGTTATCGGCGGTACCAACGTGACAGTTACTACTTCAGGTGGTGATGTCTTGGTCGGTAGCCCGAATGTAAGTCAAATCCCGCTGGCTGAAGAAATTGCGACGGGAGCCGTCATTGTTAATCAACACAACACCGGGACCGGCTCAGTTAATGTCCTTGGCGGCTCCTCTGTTAATGTCACTAGCAGCTCAACAGGTAGCATCGAAATCGGTAACACGTTTACTAATACCGGCAATACAGTCGCTGGCACTATTGCAAACAGCAGTGGCGATATCACAGTGACCACAACAGGTATCGGTTCTGATGTCATCATTTTCGGTGGAGCAAATGTTACCGTTGCCGACAATGCCATTAAGAGCGCAGGTGCTATCACCGTTGGTGATTTTTCAGCCGTAGATCCAAGCAACCAACCCCAAGGCGCGGTAACTATTACAGAAAAAGCAACCCACGCCTTTGATAACTTGAGTGGGGTATCGCATAACAATGGTGTTGGAGGTGATATTAGCGTTTACGGCGGCACTAACGTTACTGTTGAAACTAATGCAGGCAACAACATCCAGATTGGCGACAGTGCAGAGAAGGGTACTAACCCAACTGGCGACGTAGTTGTTAACGATACTGGCCTTAGTCTTTACGCAAGTGGCGGTGACACGGGTAGTGTCTATGTCAATGGCGGCAAAAGCGTCAGCGTAAGCGCTAACGACGCCAATATTGTTATCGGCCAACAAGCAGGTAACGGCAATACAGCAGCCGACAATACAACCGGCGCTATTAATGTAATTGAAACCGGCAACGGTGCCTATGTTGAAGGAGCCTGGATCATCATCGACGGCGGCAGCACCGTGAACGTGATCGCCAAGGGTCAAGCGGTCGATATAGGATATTATCAAGTCGCTACTGGCGACGTCGCCGTTAATCAATCTGACGTATTAACGGGTACATCAGGTCTCGGTTCGAATGGCAATAATGACAGAGGCGACGTCTACATAGCCGGCGGTGCTAATGTATCTGTCAGCACTACGGGCGGTGACGTGTGGGTGGGTAATTCAACTAACGACACCGCTGCCACGGGCGCGGTGAACATCACCAACACGTTCTCCGGATCTGATGCCGTTGCTAGCGGAAACACCGACGCGGTTAGCGTTCTGGGCGGAACTACAGTGAACGTTAACATCGGTGCCACTGCAGGTGATATCACAGTTGGCTATGAAAACGGTTTGAATATTGATGGAATCACACTAAAGAACGCCAATCTATATGCTACCGGCGATGTAGCCATCAATAACAGCCGCACAAACGGCGCAGTAACGACCTACGGAGTTGGCGCAACCAACGTTTACACCAATGGTGCTAAGACGGTAACGCTGACAGGCGGTTCTGTTTCAAATATCACAGATGAGAAAACTACTTTAGCAACTGCAGGCGCTAATTCTGGAAAGGCGATTGGCACCAGCACCTTGGCGAACGTCATTATCGATGGCAACCAAGCAAGCGTTATCAGCCCTGACAGTGCGACCTATATTGCCTCTGATGTCTTGGCAAATCTGACGCTTACCAACGACACTGGAAGCGGCGGCATGTACTCTGTACAGAACAGCACTGCAGATCACACCTTGAATCTGACAGTAGGTGGTGACAGCTATGTTGACGGTAGCTGGATGTATGTGGATGACAATACTGCAGGCACTGTGAATGTTTCCGACAACGGTAAAGCAAGCACCGACACCATCGAACTTGACGCATTGGCGGCGACTTCATTTAAATTCACTAATAGTGCCTCGCAATCCTTCTACTTAGGTTACGGTAATGACGCTCTGGCCAGCATTACCGCCAGCAACACCGGCAGCCTGGCACTGGACCTATCAGGTCTAAGCAAACTGGCAACTATCGATGCTACCAAGGCAACCGGTGCAATCAGTGCGGCAATTAACGGTTCTGTCACTAGCTTCAACGGTTTGGGCAGCACAGGCAATGAAACTATCACGCTGTTCAATTCCAAATTGCTCCATGCTGACGGTGTTACTAACAGCAACATCGTGGGCGGTTCAGGTAACAATACGTTGATCGCAGATTATCAGTTCGCTGGTGTGAGCGATACCGGCAGTGTTCAGCTGGGTAGCAATAGCCACATCAAAAACTTCGCTAACTTGACGCTGGCTTCTGGTGCGAGTAACAGCGTATTTGATGCGGCTGGTTTCTCTGGTTTGGCGCTGGGTAATGTTGATAGTCAAGTTGGCGGTGGCACAACAGGCTTCAAGGATGTGGCAGCCGGTGCAACACTTGCTATTAACAACGCTTACGATGGCTCTTATGTCTATGATCTGCATGCCAATACGGCCAATGACGCACTGACCATGACCTTGGGTGTTGATGGTAGTGCCACAACAGGCATAAATGTTGGTACTTTAGCTGGCTCGCCAATCAATCTGCTTGCAACCGCCGCCGCTAGCTCACAATCTATCGAGTCTTTCAGCATTGCTAGCCAAGGTGTAGTCGGTCAGACGAACTATCTGAAGATTGTCAACGGTACGGCTGATGCTGCCAAAGCCCAGACGGTTACCATCACTGGCGATAGTGGTCTGACATTGACAGGCTTTGCTGCAACAGATAAAACTGTACAGGTCAAAACCATCACTGCCAGCGGCGCAAGTGGCGCTGTCGATGTAACTGGCGTTGCTTTGGATACGCAAGGCGCCACCATTACGGGTGGTACCGGTAAATTGACTGCATTCACGGGTATTACTAATACAGCCAATGACCTGATCACCACCGGAACGGGTGGTGGTAAGATCACTGTGGACGCAAATGCAGGCGGTAGCTGGATTGCTGATTTGGTAAATAATTACGGCTCATATGCCGCAGGTAGCGAAACGATCAACCTGAGTGCTTCTGCTGCAAAGACTGATACGCTGGTTATCAAAGATGGCGCTATTGCAACTTACAATGGTACCAAAGGCGGCGTGACCGGCTTTGTAACTGGCGTAACGGCAAGTGATGCGTTGAGTTATGCTGTTGCCGGTAAGTCAGTGATCGCTAATCAAGCGACTGCAGTATATGTTGAAGGAGCGACTGGTATTGATACTTTTGGAAATGCGGCTTCTGTTTTGGATGGTGCTACCGCAGGTGTATTGGAAGCGAAGCTGTCTAACCTGACTTTCACCTCCTCCAACGGCGTGATTACCTTCAGTGCCACCGGTGGTCACCAACTGGCAGATTTCACGTCTGGTGAACTGATCAGTGCTGCAGAAATTATTCTGGCCAACATCGATAATGGTGCAGGTTTGGGTAAAAACAATGTTGCAGCATTCTCGACCGGCGGCAGTTCCTACGTTGTGGCGAGCGATAATGCAGTTGCAACGCTAACGGATAAAACCGGCGCTAACGCTGATTCCATTATCAACATTAGTGGCCTTGCTGCCGTTTCTGGTTTCGGTTTGACCGGTGCAGCAGGTGCAATCGTTGCCAACGTGCAGAACAATGATGCTAATGGCCCTGTGACAGATACCGGTACCGGTACTACGCATATCTTTGACGATACCGGCTATTCGCTGCATACGCTGAATACCAACGATGGAAATACCTACAACCTAAATAATCTGGCTGCATCGAGTCAAATCATCCTTGGTAGTGATACTCATAGTACAGGCGGTGCAAACGTATCGGTTAATCAATTAGGAACTTCAGGCAACAATAGCTTGACGGTGTCTTTTGGTGATGACTGTAGCGTGCATACGCTGACTGTCACCGGTGATGCAAATCTGACGATGGATAATAACGGAAGTTCATCTTACAGCGGTGGTGTTGACTCGTTGGTTGATGCAAGCAACACGCTGAAGACGATCACGGTTAGTGGTGCTGCTACCAATGACGTTAATCTCTTTAGCGTAACCAGCACCTCGTTGAAGACTGTTGATGCCTCGAGCTCAGCCGGTTACCTCTATTTGGGTACAGATACTGCACTGTCTCAGGCTGGTCTGACCGTCAAATTGAGCGCAGCAGCCGGTGGCGTTGTCTTCGCATCGGGCGCTGCTGATGTCATCACTCAAGCTGCAGGCGTTGGACATGTAAGTCTGACGGCTAATGGTGCGGGTGATACCATCAGTATCCTCTCAACCGATTCTTCTAATGATATTACCGCCCTGGGTGCTGGAGATACCATCACTGTCGGTACCGGTGGCTTTACTGTACAGGCTACGGGCGCGCACGACATTCTTAACATTACCACGGGGTCTGGTGTAACAACTGCGACCATCGGTAGTAATGCTGTGGTGAACTTCACGGGTACAGCTGCTCACAATGACGTGATTGTGCTGGGGAATGATGTGACGGGTGGAACCTCTGCCAGCTACAACTTCACCACACTGACTGGCTTTGCATCAGGCGATGTGATTGACTTCACTAAGTCCGGTGTAACGCCAACGCTTTATACTGGCTTTAGTACTGACAGTCAAGTCAACGTTGCCACTGCTACCAGTCTAATCAACGCCTTGGATATCGCTGCTAATATCTCGGCATTGGAGCAAGTACCGGGCACAGCCACATTCAAGATGGGAGCTAATCAAGCCGTGGTGGACTGGTTCCAGTATGCTGGTAACACATACATTGTGGAAGCGGTAAATGCAACAAACAGTACTGCAGTACATACTGCATTGGGCGCCAACGACGTAGTTGTACAGATCACCGGTTTGGTTGACTTGTCTGCTTATGCAGTTTCCGGCAACCAATTCGTTGTATAGTAATACTTGGCTGTCATTCTAGAATGAGGCATCCTCGGGTTTTAGCCTGAGGATTGTCTAAACATTACAACCCTCTCTCTGGCAACGGAGAGGGGGTTTTTTATTGAATGACTCACTAATAGTAAATCGAAAAACCAGGTCATTAATTATGCTGATTAATCAATATCTTGCATAAATAGCGCATACTGGTAAATACGCTTACGCACAATTTAATTGTGCAATAGTACATCCAATTATTCACCTTTTATTATGAATTCATCCCCTTCTCCCACAACAATATTTTCTCGCCCGCCACGTATTCTCTGGGCAGCCCCTATCAGCCTGATGGACACCACCAGTGGAGCTGCAATTACCGTCCGAGAGATTCTGCGTCAATTGGCGCGACGAGGAATAGAATTATCGGTGTTGGGCGCCACTGTATACGATATGCCTCACGGCATAACTCATCTTGGCCTTGATTTGGCAACAGTTGATCCCAATGTGACTAAAATCAATGTGGAAGATTCACCATTGGTTCACGAATTAATCAGAACCGCAAGTACCAAGCGGAATGCGATGACTGCTGAAGAAGAGTCTATTTGGTTGAGCCAATACCATGAGAAACTCAAGTCATTCCAGCCGGATATGGTGTGTTTTTACGGGGGCTTGCTCCTGGAGAACATGGTTGCCAATGAAGCCAGGCATTTGGGCATACCCTGCGTGGCTTATATTGGTAATGGAAACTATACAGGCGAACGTTGGTATCGGGATGTTTCACTTATTCTGACAGATTCACAAGCAACAGCTCGTTTCTACAAGGAAACCCAAAATTTAGATATGGTGCCCATCGGTAAGTTTATTGATCCAGCTACCGTACTGGCAGAGCAGCACAGCCGTGAAACATTGCTTTTTATCAACCCTAGCCTACAAAAAGGAGCGGCTATCGTTGCTGCTCTGGCTATTTTGCTTGCGACACGAAGACCAGACATACGCTTCGAGGTGGTTCAGTCCAGAGGTGACTGGAACGCGATTGTTCAAGTCGTCAGCACTCAGCTTGGTTTTCCTCCGCAACCACTGGAAAACGTTACCCTGACTCCAAATACTAGAGATATGCGCCCAGTGTATAGCCGAGCCAGACTCTTACTTGCACCCAGTCTATGGTGGGAAAGTGGGCCGAGAGTTACTGTAGAAGCTATGATGAATGGAATACCGGCTATCGTGACTAAGCGGGGAGGCAATCCAGAATGGGTTAAGGATGCTGGTCTTTTGCTCGAACTGAATGACGAACTTTATGAACCACCGTACAACAAAATACCCAATACGGACTTTATTATTCAGGTGATAGACCGAATCATCGAGCTATACGATGACGAAAATTGCTACCAGACTCTCGCTACCAAAGCAAAGCAGGTTGGAATAGAATATTTTGGTTCAAAAAACATTGAAAACTTACTATCCCATTTACAACCGCTCCTTGCACAGCGTGCTGGGGATTCGTTGACAGAACGATGAATTGTATCCAGCGCATCCTTGATGACTCTGCTGTTATTAATCATTGATTATGGAGAGATAAAATAATGCCATTTGTTGTGTCTGATAAAAACAAGCGAGAATTGAGCCAGGAACGTGACTTCCCAGGACTCACCCCCATTACATACCGTTACTGTATCCTTTCCAGTCCTAGGTCAGGTAGTACACTGCTTAGCCGAATGCTCAATGCCACCGGACTGGGGGGTGACCCACTGGAGTATTTTAATCATCGTCTGATTGACTATGAGCGCCAAAGAACGGATAACCCAACATTGTCGATCAATGCATTCATAGACAGCATGGAAAAGCGCAGAACCTCGCCGAATGGTGTATTTGGCATAAAAATGCACTATAGTCAGTTGCTGGGAGCATTCGGCTCCCAGGTTCCGACGCAGAATATGCTTGATTATCTAAAACATTTCGATGCATTGATTTTAATTCGTCGCCGTGACCGTATTCGGCAGGCTGTCTCTCAAGTGATAGGACTTCATACGCAAGTATGGAGTTCAGAAGATTCTCGTTTTGGTACTCAGCCGGAATCATGCATTCACCCAATGGACTGCATAAATGCACTTCATCAGGTTTGCCGTGAAGATTTCGGGTGGGAACAATTGATCAGTACAACCGGATTGAAAGTACTCGAAGTCTGGTACGAAGATCTCGTTGTAAATTACGAAATGGTGTGCAGAGAGGTAATAACTCACCTGGAATTAGCTGAAACAATTACAGTCATCCCCTCTCCGCAAATTGAACGGCAAGCAAGCGAACTCAACGAGCGTCTTTACGGAGAGGTTTTGAATTATATACGGCCCTACGGCGGTTCAATCTGTAGGGTGGATTCGCGCTAACCCGAATTAAATAGGGGATGTACGGTACTAAATAGGGGACGAATACTAAATAGGGGACGTACCACGTTTTATGCCTTCCCATAATGACTGTTACTAAATAGGGGACGTACCACGTTTTATGCCTTCCCATAATGACTGTTATGTTAAATGTATGTGCTTTTCTAGTTTGTTAATTTGGCATTCGTTTTTGCTTAGATTTGGTTCTAACTATTTTGTCTATGTCTGATGTTGCTATGTTAGAATAATCCCCATTGATGGTGAGGACAAGAACATGACTGATGAATAAATGAGGCGGGTAAGATAGATGTTAAATCATAACGTAGCATTTTTGCCATGTTAATCTATTTGGATATGTGCTGCTTCAATCGTCCTTATGACGATCAGAGCCAGACTCGCATACGTTTTGAAACCGAAGCTAAACTTGAGCTACAGGAACGAGTCCGTAAAAAAGAACTGCAGTTGGTTTGGTCTTATGTGCTTGATTACGAAAATAGTTATAATCCTTTTGCTGAACGTTTAGCCTCAATCTTGCTCTGGCGAAGCTTGGCGGAAGTAAGAGTTCGAGAAACGGAATCGATTTTAGATCAGGGGAAATCATTGATGCAATTGGGCATAAAGCCATTCGATGCATTGCACGTAGCTTCTGCGATCAATGCTAATGCAGATCTTTTTATCACGACAGACGATGCTTTGTTACGTAAATTACAGAGTCATCCAGACATAAAAGCCTTGCCGCCCGGCGATGCTCTTTCTCAAGTAGGACATTGGTATGAAAACTGAAACTGAAATTCGTCAAGTGGGAATGCTAGCACTTATAAAAGCCTTGGGCACAGTGGAGGCAGAAAGGTTTGTTGTCGCTTTAACACGGGATAGATTTGACTACACTGAATGGCGCAAAACAAGTTTGCCTGATATGGATATTGAAGCGCTAAGCGCTCAAGCAATTCATTATTCCAATACTTTGGATCATTAACCCCCCCCCCAGAAGGCTGTCAACCAGCAAGGTTAGACTAACCTCACAAGGGTCTAGGTAAGTAATATCAAACCTCATTACTCACAAGGTAATGGGGTTTTTTACTGTCAAATAAATAGGGGACGTACCACGTTTTATGCCTTCCCATAATGGCTGTTATGTTAAATTAAAGAGGGCAATGGTAAGTGCGCTTAGTCTGGCGAGACGACGGCAAAATCATCTGATTTTTGTGATACAATTTAGAAAATTAAGACTAAAGAGGGTTAACGATGTTTGACGATAAATTTTTCGAGGATTGGTTAGATACTCAAGCGCAAAAAGTAATGGAGAAAGTTGCGAGTGGTGAAGGAATCGCGCCAGAACAGATGATGATTTTAATGTTAAAAGCGCAGACTAATCACTTTGCTCATTTGGATGTAGATTTGCGAAATGAAATGATATTGTTGCGCGAAGATATGGACAAGCGTTTTGAGCAGGCACAAGTTGAAACGGCAAAACGTTTTGAGCAAGTGGACAAACGTTTTGAGCAGTTGACGTCTCGTATTGACCATTTTATGATTTGGTCATTTGCCACAACGGTTTCTGTTGGTGGCATAGTTGTCGCGGTGATTAAGTTTATGTAACTACTCAGCCCAGACCTCACAAGGGTTTTGTTTGTACAATAGGGGACTGTACAATAGGGGGCAGACCACGGTTTATGCCTTCCCATAATGACTGTTATGTTAAATGTTTGTGCTTTTCTAGTTTGTTAATTTGGCATTCGTTTTTGCTTAGATTTGGTTCTAACTATTTTGTCTATGTCTGATGTTGCTATGTTAAAATAATTCGCATTGATGGTGGGGACAAGAACATGACTGATGATGAATTAAAAGCGCTGGTGGCAAGTTTGGCTATTGCCCAAAAGGCGACAGATGAGCAAATGAAACGCACAGAAGAACTAGTCGCAAGCTTGGCTATTGCTCAACAAGAAAGCACTCGTAAGCTAGATAAGCTCGGTGAGTTATACGGTAACGTAGGCAAAAATCAAGGCGATGTCGCAGAAGAGTTTTTCTTAAACAGCTTACTAAAGGATAATCACTTAGGTTCTGTGCATTTTGACGATGTAACCACCAATATGGGCAGACATCGTGGTCAAATACAGGAAGAATATGATTTGGTTATGACTAACGGTGATGCTATCGGCATTGTTGAAGTCAAATACAAAGCCCACGAAAACGATTTGGATAAGCTAGATCGGAAGATGCAAAACTTTAAGAAGCTGTTTCCCATCTACCAAAACTACAAACAATACGGTGCTATTGCCTCATTCCACATCAATGACAAAGCCAAAAGAGAGGCTTTAAATCGTGGTTATTTTGTGCTGCAACGTAGCGGTGATTTGGTCCATACCGAAAGTAGTGAACATTTGACTGTATTATAAATCGGTTTTAGTTAGCAAAATTATCTAACCCTCATTGGTGAAAACCGGTGGGGGTTTTTTTTATGTTTAAAATTTAAGGAGACTGTGTAGATCACTAACCATTTGTAGCCCATTTAGTTCCATCATTCATCTCAACCTCGTCGAGCCCTCGTCGGGGTTTTTTTTTGCCCAAAGGAAATCACCATGATCCATGAAACACACTATCTATCTTTAAAAGCCGCCAGCGTCGACAAAATGAGTGACGGCAGCACCGGCAAGATTCATTACCGGGTGTTGGCCGACTCAAATCATCAATCGTTGTTCTTCATCCTGACCGGCAATGACGACGGTGGTCATTTCTCACCGGAATTGATTCCGTTTGAGCGGGTTGAGCAGTGCTTGCTGGGGCTGGAACCCAACACGGCCATCTTTTCCAAGGTGTTCGCCAAAGCGTTCGTCAGTCGTTCGGCCAACAACGCCGGCTTTCTGGCGGCCATCTTGCGTGCGGAACATTTGATCAGTCCCAAAGTGGATGCCGTTCGTAAACATTCGGTGTTACCGGGCTGGGACGGTTGGAAAGAAACCTTGTTGGCTGAAGAGGGAGAAGCCTATGAATTGGCCAAAGTTGTTATTGAACCCACAAAACCCAAGAAGGTATCCCATGCAAAAAATAAGTGATCCGTCGCAAGTCGAAGATTTGGCCATCAGGTCGTTCTTTCAACAGCGTTTTGAGCAGTTGGAGGGTGACATCACCGATACTGAATTCATACTTGTCGATTCGGGCGACTCTCTTGAGTCTCTTGAGTCGGGGACGGGCTGTGCTTTGTTCAGTTGTTGGTGCTCCGAGGCGGTGTTCGGTGATGAAGATTACCAGCCCAGCTTTGAGTTCATTGAACAACATCAACAGTGTCACGAAATACTGTTTGTCACTTCGGACGATTACAACGTGGTCATCGTGGTGCCCATCGCCGATGACATTGACAAAAGTCTGTCGATGTTTTGTCGTGAGTACACCTGAAAGCGGCATTGACTTGAGTCTGTGTCGTCCCGCAAGACCGAAAATGTACCGTCACCACCCGATTGAGTTCTTTTTTACTCGGTCACTTCCCAACAGTCACAACAGTCCATCCAAAACCTCAGTTTTCAGTCTCGGGGACTTAAAAGACCTAGGTTTGAACTTTAGGAGTTAGTCATGTCAACACGCTTCAAATTTACACAACGATCCATCGATCAATTGCCCAATCATTCCGAAGAATCACGATCACGTTTCGCCGAATACACCGATTCCGACACCATCGGTCTTAAAGTGTTGGTCAGCAAAGCGGGGCGTAAATGGTTCTATGCACGATTGACTTTCAACGCTGTCAAAAAGGCCATCAAGTTGGGCGAGTATCCCAAATAAAGGGGTCAGACCCCTTTTTTATTACCCATCTACACACCATTCACTTGTGGCAACTCTTCCCATAATGGTTGTTATGTAAAATAATAGTCTAAGCCTTTATTTGATATACTTAATGCTATCTTAAAATAAGCTGGGGGTTTGTTATTATGACAACGATTACATTTGATACATTGAAGTTTGCCAATACACTTAAGGCAGCTGGTGTTCCATCTGCACAAGCAGAAGCTGAAGCGGTGGCACTATCAGAGGTACTAGAAGTTAATCTTAAAGATTTGGTTTCTAAAGAATATATGCATCATGAAATGCGTGATCTTGAGCAACGCCTAATTATCAAGCTAGGCACTCTTATGGCTTTGTCTATTGGTATAGTTGCCGCTCTTGTTAAGCTACTTTGAATAAAACGCTGTAAGGTGGATTCGCGCTAGCAATCCACCCTAAACAGAGGTACAAAAATTGACCCTCACTTGGATTTTCCTCGTGGGGGTTTTTTTATGTTTAAAATTTAAGAATAGAACAAAAGAACAATAGGGGACAGACCACGTTTAATCCTGCCCATAAAATAATAGGGGACAGACCACGGTTTAATCCTTCCCATAATGGCTGTTATGTTAAATTGTTAAGCTGGCTTTGAAGGACTATAGGGGGGTTTTTGGTTATGATATACTTCAGCTAAAATATGTGCGAGAAATAGCTATGCAATTTGAATGGCATGAAAATAAGAATAAGTTAAACATACAAAAACATGGTGTTAATTTTAACGAGGCAAAATCTGTCTTTGATGATGCACTTGCAAGTATATTTGATGATGTTTGGAGCTCTATTGACGAGCACCGCGAACTCATTATTGGCAGTTCAAATTGCGCTAGATTACTTATTATTTCTTTTACAGAGCGTGCTGATGGGGTAATCAGAATTATCAGCGCAAGAATTGCAACCAAACCTGAGGTGAAAAGTTATGAGCGACCATACAGAAACTGAAGATTTATTGTCGGAATATAATTTTGATTACAGTAAAGCAAAGCCGAATCGATTTGCTCTCAAAGTTGTAAATATTACACTTGATGAAGATGTAGCTAAAGTTTTTACTTCTTCCGAAGCAGTTAATAAAGCATTGAGAGCCATTTTAACAGCGTTGCCTGATTCTCGTATGATAGGTCATATTTGATTATAACTATATCCAAGTAAACTAGGGCTAGCAATCCACCATAAACAGAGGTACACAGTAAATAGGGGACGTACCACGTTTAATCCTTCCCATAATGGCTGTTATGTTAAATAAAAGTCTAAGCCTTTATTTGTTATACTGATGACATGTTAAAATTGTCAGGTGGATTATTATGGCAACGTTTACTTTTGATACTCATAAGCACATGGATAATTATGTCGATGTTGCATGTAAAATAGCAGCCAGAGCAGTTCTGAAATTTTTAAAAGTTATTAAATGTAAATAGGATATTATCCAATGCCAGAAATAAGCCGATTTTTTGGAGTCATCATTGCGATGTACTTTAATGAACATAATCCACCCCATTTTCATGTGCGATACAATGAACACAAAGCAGAGATAGGTATTATAACTTTATCGTTGCTTGCAGGGAGTTTGCCGCCTCGCGTTATGGGATTGGTCATAGAATGGGCAACCATTCATCAAGAAGAATTAATGGCAGATTGGGAATTAGCCCGCCTGAAAGCCAATTTAAATGCTATTGCACCACTGGAGTAAGTCATGTTTTTAATTGATGTTACTGATGTTAGGCCGATAGAAAATAGAATTCTGCACCTAACCTTTGCTGATGGATTGCAAGCAGTCATCAACATGGATGACATTATTCAAAGCTATACTGGTATTTTTACAAAATTGAAAGAAGATGACTATTTTCGGCAGGTTCGCATTAGTTCTGATCTAGGAACGATTGTCTGGCCGAATGGTGCGGATGTGTGTCCGGATGTTTTGTATTCGTTTGCCTCTGGGCGCCCCATTTTGATTAACCCGTAAGGCGGATTCGCGCTAGCAATCCGCCAACAGGTAACGACTCAGCCCACGGCCTCACAAGGGTCTAGGTACAAACTGAACCCCATCGCTCACAAGGCGCTGGGGTTTTTTTGTGTCAAAAAACAAGGAACAATAGGGGACAGACCACTATTAATAACGCTGTCGCGAATCCGCCACAAACGCAGCGATAAACTAACCCTCACTTGTACTTTTCCTCGTGGGGGTTTTTTTTGTGCGTAGTTTTGCTGTCGTCTGACCAAGACAAGATAGTTTGTTCGTTGTGTTGGCTAGGCTCAGGACTGTTTTTTTATGCGGATACTATTATATATATTATAAAGAATAGGGGTATAATGTTAACCAGTTCATCCCCTAACCCGTAAGGTGGATTCGCGCTAGCAATCCACCATGATCGGGATGATCTAAATTGACATCCGTTTGGAATTATCCAAGCTAAGGGGGTCACTGCCATTAAGTTAAGAAAAAATTTATTTAAAAACAATGTTTTTTTATCCTTTT
>CAIVGC010000326.1 GCA_903905335.1 uncultured Methylococcaceae bacterium | reverse complement strand
GCTATTTTATATCGCTCAAATGCTCAGTCTCGCCAATTTGAAGAAAAATTGATGGCTACAGGTACACCTTACATAGTTTATGGTGGCTTACGCTTTTTTGACCGTGCTGAAATTAAAAATGCTTTGGCTTATTTACGATTAATTGCCAACCGTCATGATGATGCTTCTTTTGAACGTGTCATTAACACACCGACTCGAGGAATTGGTGCTAAAGCTATTGATGAAATGCGTAATATCGCGCGTGACCAGAGTGTTTCCTTATGGTCAGCCGCCATCTTATTGATTAATCAACGAACCATGTCCGCACGAGCGACTAATGCACTGATAGTCTTTTTGGAGCTCATTAAGTCCTTGGAAAATGACATCGAAGAGCTTACCTTGGATGAAAAGGTTAAGCGTATTGTTGAAAAAAGCGGACTAATGGCTTTGTATCAAAATGAAAAAATGGATAAAGGTGATGAAAAAATAGAAAACTTAGAGGAGCTAGTTAATGCCGCTAAGCTATTTGAATTTGATAAAGATAACGAAGATAAGTTAGGCGAAGTCGATATGTTTCTGAGCTATGCGGCTTTGGAGGCTGGTGTTAGTCAATCTGAAGAATCTGAGGATTGTGTTCAGCTTATGACTTTGCATAGTGCTAAAGGGCTAGAGTTTAAGCAAGTTTTTCTTGTAGGTCTGGAAGAAGGATTATTCCCATCACAGCAGTCTGTAGATGATACAGGTCGCTTGGAAGAAGAGCGTCGCTTATGTTATGTCGGTATGACTAGAGCAATGCAGCAATTATATTTAACCTATGCGGAATCTAGGCGTTTATATGGCCGCGAAACTTATCCTAGACCGTCACGTTTTTTACGCGAGATACCTGCTGAATTATTACAAGAAGTGCGGATGCGTGCGACCATTAGCCGTCCAGTGAATGCCGTACAGGCAAAATCAGCTAAATTTCAGACGCAAGGTAGTTACAAGCTCGGGCAGCGCGTCAGTCATGCTAAGTTTGGTGAGGGAGTCGTTTTGCAAATAGAGGGTGAGGGCGCACAGGAACGTGTGCAAATTAATTTCAAACCGGCTGGTGTTAAATGGTTAATGCTTGCTTATGCGAAGTTGGATATTTTATAAAGCTATGTAACAAATTTGGTGATATGAAATTTGGAGCACTTTGATTAAGTTAAGTTTTCTTTGTGTTAGCTGTTTTACAAATCAATATTTGAAGTTATTAATGGTACTGAATAGTTGGGTTTAGCTTTATGTATATTAAAAAAAAGGGGCGGTTAAGCCCCTATAAATGAACGCACCTCAAACTTGTCCAGCAGGTTTATTCTTGTCAATATTGGTTTTTATAGGTTTGACATCGCCTGTATCCTGCTTGGTAAAACTTTGCTTATTGGTAGATAGGTTATCAATATCTTCTGGTGGGCGTGGTTCATTGCCTGCCATCAAGTCATCAATCTGATCTTTGTTTATGGTTTCCCATTTCATTAGAGCATCTGCCATTTTATGAAGTATGCTGATGTTTTCTTGTAAAATGGTTTCAGCTCGTTGGTAGTTACAATCTATGACCGCACGTATTTCTTCATCAATATGCTCGGCAACGATTCCAGACACTTTGCTTCCTTGGGTTCCTGGGTGTCCCATAAATGACTGGCCGCCTTGTTCACCATAAACCAAGGGGCCGAGTTTTTCTGAAAAGCCCCAACGAGTCACCATGTTACGAGCTAGTTCCGTTGCCCGTTCAATATCGTTAGATGCACCTGTAGTTACACGATCGCCACCATAAATCATGAGTTCTGCAATTCTGCCACCAAACAAGCTGGCTATTTGACTTTCTAGTTTGCGCTTGCTGGCGCTATATTGATCTCTTTCAGGTAAGAACATAGTGATACCTAAAGCTCTTCCTCTAGGCATAATACTCACTTTATAAACAGGATCATGATCCGGAGATGATTCTCCCACTATACAATGACCTGCTTCATGATAAGCCGTTAATAATTTATCTTCTTCGGTCATCACCATAGTGCGTTTTTCAGCGCCCATGAGTATTTTATCTTTAGCTTTTTCAAGATC
>CAIVGC010000325.1 GCA_903905335.1 uncultured Methylococcaceae bacterium | reverse complement strand
GGTCCGGGCAAGATAGCTATAGAAAAATGTACAACAAAAGCCTATGGTAATTTTTACTGGAATGAAGAATGCGCTGAAACCACTCTTACCCTTCCAACGCCATCAACTAAGTAATATAACTTGAATATATTTTTTGTTTAGGAGTGAACAATATGACAGGCGTAATAAAATATTTTCTTTTATTTACAATACTTATTTCATTAAATGGTTGTACAGTTGGCAGATACGTTACTGATGTATCCTTAAATGGTGGAGACAGTTTAGCTGTTGAAAAATGTACAACAAAAAAATGGGATATGTTTTTTTGGAATACAGAGTGTAGTTCAACGGAAGTTCCTTTAGTATTTGATAATAATAAAACTTCAAAAAATGAAGATGATAAAACAAATCCCACAGCATCCAAACTAACAAATGTAATAAACGGAAACTTTTAAAATTTCAACGTTTATTGTATGAAAACCAACCGGCCTCACATGTACTGTGGGGCTTTTTTTTGCCCATAATCTGGAGAAATACCATGCTAATCATCAAAGATCCGCCACAACTCGATTCCATCACCGATCCCGACCTGCTCAAACTGCTCACCCTCAGACTCACTCAACTGGCCCCATGCTTCCCCCATCAACTGATCATCGTGGAACCCCAAGACTGATAAACAGCGTGGAAAAATGGCCAGCTAATCGGTGAAAACAGCGTCAAAGTTGATCATGTTAAATCGCTAACATGCTGTTCTAATACACATGAGTGAATAAAAACCAATGCTGAAGATGGTCAATGTTAGGTGCTGTTTGACAGTATAAAGAAAATACAATTTGCAATGATCTGATTAGTGGCCATATTATAACAATTGTTAAAACATGAATCTTGGGCGCTTATATGCATACTCTTAAACTGACTCAAATTGGCAATTCGGTCGGATTGATTTTACCTAAGGAAGTCTTAGTACGGTTAAACCTTGTCAAAGGTGATACCGTATTTCTAACCGATGCACCTGGAGCGGTCACAATTACACCACACGACCCCAGCTTTGAAGAACAACTGGAAATCGGTCGTGAATTTATGCGTGAGTACCGTGATACCTTTAACGCACTAGCAAAATAGTTATGCAGCAATGGCGTTGGATTGATAAACAACTATTACTCATGTTACACGATGAAAGCCTGACATTACACGGCGGAGCATCGGGTATTCGTGATGAAGGCTTGTTAGATTCGGCCTTAAGTCGAGCAGTCAACTTGGCGCACTCGCACTATGAGGAGCCGGATTATGCAGATTTAGCTGCGGCCTACGCGGTTGGATTAGCTAAAAATCATCCCTTTGTTGATGGCAATAAACGTGTTGCCTTTTTGGCGGTGGGTTTGTTTTTGGGATTGAATGGATACAAACTTATAGCGACTCAAGTAGATGCAACACTTACCAGTCAAGCAATTGCTGGCAGTCAACTATTAGAGGCTGACTTTGCTGTATGGGTACGTTCAAATTCATCCAAAAAAGATCGCTGATTGATGAAGCAGAAATTCACTGGTATGAAGCTAATGGTATTGGCAAACGAGAGTTTAAAATTAAACATTATTTGGATATATAACTATGAATACACACGAATTTGTTGTCTGTGTCGATAACCATGGCTACGAAGTATCACTGGAAATGCGCAAGCTTTATGAAATAGTTGTTGATGTCGATGCAGAAAAGCATGGTCAAATTAGAGTTATTGATGAATCTGGTGAAGACTATCTTTATCCTGTAACTGCGTTTGATCGTATTAACCTACCGGATAATATTATTCAGCGAGTTTTTCGTGCGCATACATAAACTATTTGTTTAACTAGGGTTCAAGACCAGTTTAATAACACATCTTGGAATTAATATTTTTGAATATCTTAAGATACCTTTCATTGGAGCGGTTTAAACGACAGCAATTACATATAATTCGGACGTTGGT
>CAIVGC010000324.1 GCA_903905335.1 uncultured Methylococcaceae bacterium | reverse complement strand
CAGGCTCTTATTTAAGCACTGTTATTTCAACGATACACGGATGGTCAATAATTACCATCCATGGCGCTGGATACCGGCTTCCCGGCCGGTATGACGAGTTACTTTTGTATAGCCATTAGTTAATAGACTCTTCGTATTGTCCCGCCTTAAGTTGGTAGGCAACCTTTCGGGCTAATCCCACAAAATCTGAGGTGCTAGTCGCGGCAAACGAGAGTAAACTCACGTTGCTGCGTAACGTCAGTTGTTAACTAAAGTACCCCTACCCGTCAGTTGAGTGCTTAATCTATGTGCAAATTTTCAAACATACCCTATTACATTGAGTCAGTTCAGTGCTGAAGATAAGTGAAGCCGAATGGACACTTCGTGTGGATTTAGCAGCGTCCTTTCATATGGCGGTGGCTAATAATCTTCATGAAGCTATAGCCAATCATTTTTCAGCCTTATTGCCGGACGGACAACATTTCTTGGTTAATCCCTTCGGCCTGCATTTTTCTGAGATTACAGCATCAAATCTTATCGTGTGTGATTTCAATGGCAAAGTAGTTCGTGGTGAAGGCGAGCCTTCAGCCTCGGCGCATCACATTCATGCGCCTATCCATCGAATAATTCCTCGTGCCAGAGTTTTGCTACATACTCATCAGCCTTATGCCACAGCGTTGACCATGATAGCTGATGGCCGCATTGAATGGGCGACACAAACCGCTTGCCGATTTTATGGCAGAGTAGCCTATGACACCGATTACGACGGAGTGGCTTTCTCTGACTCAGTAGGAGAGCGTATGGCAAGAATAATAGGTGATGCAGATGTTTTATTTCTAGGTAATCATGGTGTTATTACTATAGCGCCAACGGTTGCACAAGCGTTCGATGACCTTTATTTCGTTGAGCGTGTTGCGCAAACTCAGATTCTAGCTATGAGTACTAAGCAGCCATTGAAGATACTTACTCCTGAAATGATTACAACAGTGGCTGCACAAACACAATGTGAACGTTTCGAACATGGTTATATTGAACGTCATTTTGAGGCACAAAAACGCCTGTTGGATTTGGCGGGTGGACAATATCGTAGCTAATATTAATCGTCATTCCGGCATGGACTGCATAGCCACGTCACTATAAGTTAATGATAGGCACTCTAACTAGGCAGGTACATCTTTGTATTCTGGATCACGGCACAAATCTGTCTGGAACAGACAGACATTTACCCGAAGGGCGGCAGGGCAGGCAGGAAAGCCTGACGTCAATCCATGCCGTGATGACGAATGGGCTGTTTTTCAGGTACTTAGTATGTGTATTTGTCGGTTTTATTTTATTTACCCACTACGAATCACATAAAAGGTAATTTCTATGACTACATCGGATAAAGCAATTGAACTCAAAAACTTAATTGAAAATGGTCTATTCTACGAATATACAGCAGCCGCAGATCCAATAGGCTCTGGAGCTATCGCTCAGATTCCGTTTGCCGATTTCAGTAGTGAGTTACATGAATCTGGCGACACTCGGATTATACCACTGGATATTAGCGCGGAATTAGGTTGTGAAGGGCCCGCGACCAGTCCGGCTCTTTGCGCTAATTTTGTGCGTATTTTGGCTGGAGCGAGCTTGTCTACGAATTTTAATGCGACCTCGCAATTATTTTATGTCATGTACGGCAGTGGGCTAACTGATTTTGATGGCATAAAAATCCCATGGAAAAAAGGCGACTTTGTGGCGTTACCGATGGGTAAAGAAACACGTCATTTTGCTGAGCTTGATGCTGTTTTTTATCTAATTCATGACGAACCCCTCCTACGTTACTTGGGAGCTAAGGCTAATATTCAACGATTTAAACCAACGTTGTATACCTCTGAAGATTCCTTGCGTGAGTTAGCTAACGTTAAAAAAGCAGCGGAAGCTAAGAACCGTAGCCGTATTAGCATCTTACTTGCCAACAAAGCTATGGATCAAACTTTAACGGTGACTCATACCTTGTGGGCTATGCTTGGGGTGTTACCCCTGAAGGCAGTTCAGTTGCCGCACCGTCATCAGTCGGTAGCCCTAGATTTGATTTTAGATTGTGCTCCCGGTTGCTACACACTTGTTGGCACCAAGATTTCTGCCCAAGGAGAAATAATAAACGCGACCAGAGTGGATTGGAAGCCCTATTCAGCTTTCATTACACCGCCAGGATACTGGCATGCACATTTTAATGAGTCAGTGAGTGAAGCTCATTTAATACCACTGCAAGATGCAGGTTTACATACTTATTTGAGAACCTTGGATATTAAATTTGTACTGCCAAATGGAGAGACATCTGCCCAATAACAGCCCTCTGCGTTAGAATAGTTGTCGCAGAGGGCGGGTGCCCAATCGTTTACACAACTGTTCAAAATACGTCATACCTACCGGCTTCCCGGCCGGTATGACGGTTTATTTAAGTGTGTGTATAAAAAAGAGAGCTCCGCTTAGCCACCTATAACCCGAAGCTCTACTTCCCGACACAAACTACGCGTAATTAAATTCCAATGATCACCTGCTGCACCGCGCTCCATTCGCCATGCGCGACACTTTTATCCCACCAACGTAACCGATATTCACGGGTTTCGTGCGTATTGCCAGTCGCTAAAGGACGCTCGTCGTAATATGGTTTGACTGTGTCGATAGCGAGAAATACCCAATCGCCGCCGTTTATACGACTTTCTATCCAGACGCCGTCATGACTGTGTTTTTTAAAGTCAATGCGCACGCGGTTGCCGGTTTCGCCCAGTTCGACGCTAACGGTAGGTTCGGGGGTTAAATGCTCCACTGAATTAGACGCGGCGATGACGCCCAAGTCGTGACCGATTGCTTGGGTATAATTAAGGCTAGCCTTGATGCGTGCAATCTGGCTGAACAGGCGTTTTTGCATATTCGGTTCAGGTGCGGGTGGTGGAGTGGGAAATGGTGTAGGTAAGGGTTGGGTGACACTGCTATTGCCGATACCGCCTATCATGAGTTGCTTGTGTGCCGTGGCTTCCTTGGCATCGCGCTGCGTAGCCGGATGCCAAAGTTGCAAGACCCATGTCCAATAAGTGATGTCTTTCTGGGTGCTGGCTATTTCCTCGGCACTGATGCCACAGGTAGGTCCGTTAATAGGAAGTTTTATTGAATAATGAGAGAGCCAGACGATTTGTGCGTCCTCGGTACTGGGAAAGAAACTGTTAGTGCTCATAGTTGTAAGTTAATGCCTAAAGGCTCAAAGGTAAAGGGTGGACTCCGCAGAAACAGGGCGCGACGTTGCGGCAACGATGTCGAAGCTCTGTTGGAAGTTGCTGGGTTTTTTTGCTAGATTAGCGCTATTGATACCTTGGCAAATCTAGCCTGTAAAGTACGCCTCTTGTGGGTGGCTTGTCAACAAAATATTAGCAAGAAGCTGATGTGACCTTCAAGCATTGATAACGATGCTTGTAATAACAGGGCTGCGTTTTCTAGGTAAAGTTGCGCGTCT
>CAIVGC010000323.1 GCA_903905335.1 uncultured Methylococcaceae bacterium | reverse complement strand
GGCTTTTGGGTAGTGGCTGCATTGTCGAACCAAACTAAAGGATGACCATTAACCCGTTCCTTTAGGATTGGAAAGTCACGGCGTACTGCTTGCACATCAAAGGGCGGATGAGCTGAATTGAGTGCTGGGGCGTTAAAGCCGTCAGATTTTAGCTCATCAAGAAAATAGAATGATGGACTAGAACTCGCACTAACAGGGACTTTTGGCGCCGGTACAAATAGTTGTTGTAGTTCGGCTTCACCCGGCAAACCATAGGCTTTAGGTGAAAGTCCCGCAATCAAATTAGCGTCAAAACCAGAGAACACATGATCAGACTCTGGAGCGCCCGCCACACGACTGGGAATCTCTGTTACTGGTGCACTTTCAGCAAACAACTTTTGCAAATGAGCATCAGAAACCTGTGGTGTGATACTCGGATTTAACGCAGCTACAGCAGGAAGCTTTTCGGCTGAGTCAAAGCTGTGAAGATTACTCCCAGTAGGCGCACGCGAAACTAATAACTGCTGTAATTGCGCTTCATCAGGCAAGCCAAAATCATTTGGCAAAATACCAGCTAATACCGATTTATCAAAAGCCGCTAAGCTAGTGTTAGTGTTTGGTGAGTTATTACCGTACACAGAACCCGTATCCAGACTATCCTGCACGCTCTGATAAGGCGATGAAGAATTAGCAAAAAACTTATTCAGCTCAGCATCGCCTGGCAAAGCAAAATCCTGCGCACTTGCCGCAGAGGCTAAAGGTGAAGTCAAGCCACTCGCTATCAAAGTAGAAGCTTGACCCAATCTTGAACCATCGCAGGGTAGGGCAGTAAATAGCTCATTAGCCAATTTGGTTAGCTGCGCTATATCAGGCAATCCGCCATTTTCAGTAAAACCTTGCTGTGCAAATTGAGTTGGCTCAACGTTACTTGTATTCATGGTACTTGCCCACTTCAACATTCTCGAGCACGCCTAGTGCATCATCAGTCAACACAGCTATTGAGCAATACAAGGAAATTAAGTAAGAGGCAATCGCTTTGTGATTGATGCCCATAAAGCGCACTGAAAGACCCATGCTGAGTTCGCCAGTCAAGTTAGGTTGATAAAGACCGACTACTCCTTGACGACTTTCACCGGTACGTAATAACAAAATATTACTTTTACCATTAACAACTTTCAGCTTATCAGATGGAATGATAGGCAGGCCTCGCCACGTCAAGAACTGTGAGCCAAATAGAGTAACAGTAGAAGGTGGTACACCCCGACGCGTACATTCACGACCAAAAGCGGCAATAGCTAAAGGATGCGCCAAGAAAAAGCCAGGCTCTTTCCAGACGCGTGAAATCAGCTCATCCATGTCATCAGGTGTAGGTGCACCAGTACGCGGTTGCACTTTAAACGCGGGCGCTACATTGTTCAACAAACCGTATTCAGCATTGTTAATCAATTCGCTTTCTTGGCGTTCTTTAATCGTTTCTATGGTTAAACGTAGTTGTTCATGAATTTGGTTATGTGGGCTGCTATATAAATCAGAAATACGGGTATGTACGTCCAATACGGTATTGACAGCATTCAAACGATATTCACGGCCCCATTCTTCGTAATCTACGAAAGTTTGTGGTAGTTCTTTCTCATCAAGACTAGAGCAATCAACATGCAGATCGCCTACATTTTTAACTTTATTGACTCTATAGATACCAGCTTCTAGTGGTTTCCACTGTAATAAATGTACCAACCATCTAGGTGTGATGGTTGATAACATAGGTACGGTTTTGGTCGCATTGGCAAGGGTACGTGCGGCAACATCGCCTAATGCGGTATTAGCTTCATGGATATCTGACATGATATTTTCCTGTGAGTGATTAAAAAGTAAGTGACGCTAATCGTCATGTTTTGGTAACGCCATAGCGTTAGCGGTTGTGTTCCTATGCCGAAGTAAGTAATGGATCATAAGTCTTTTAACAATTTTTAAGCGAATTTTATGGTGTATGACTTGCCGATATTCGCCAATATTTCGAACAAGCATTTTTG
>CAIVGC010000322.1 GCA_903905335.1 uncultured Methylococcaceae bacterium | reverse complement strand
CCCTAGATATGGACATGTTTTTGCGTATAGCGCCTGAACTGTATTTAAAGCGTTTAGTCGTCGGTGGTTTTGAACGAGTCTTTGAAATCAACCGTAACTTTCGTAACGAAGGCTTATCAACGCGCCATAATCCAGAATTTACCATGCTGGAGTTTTATCAAGCCTATGCCGAATACCATGACTTAATGGATTTAACCGAAGCCATGTTACGCGGCATTGCTATAGAAGTGATGGGCAAAACAGAAGTTACTTATCAAGGTGAACTTTATGACTTTGGCAAACCCTTTGATCGCATGACTGTGGTTGAGTCTATCCTGCATTTTAATCCTAACTTAACAGCGATTGATCTTGATAGCCGTGAAGCGGCTCTTATCGTTGCCCAAAATTTGAATATTCCTGTTAAAAAAGGTTACGGCTTAGGTAAGATACAAATTGAGATTTTTGAGAAAACCGTAGAAAGCCGTTTAATGAACCCCACCTTCATTACTGCGTATCCCGTTGAAGTGTCTCCATTAGCAAGACGTAATGACGACAACCCGCATGTCACAGATCGCTTTGAGTTTTTTGTGGGTGGTAGAGAAATCGCCAACGGCTTTACCGAGTTAAATGATGCTGAAGATCAAGCCGCTCGTTTTCAAAAACAAGTTGAAGAAAAAGAAGCCGGTGATGATGAAGCCATGCATTTTGATGCCGATTATATTATCGCCTTAGAACATGGTATGCCACCGACTGCCGGCGAAGGCATAGGCATAGATCGCTTGGTGATGTTATTTACCGATGCACCCTCTATTCGTGATGTCTTATTATTTCCACATATGCGCCCTAAAGCTTAAAGGCTCATGATGATTCCCATGTTTTGCATGGGAATCATCAACCCATCAATAATCATCTTTACGTCGTCTTAAGGCGGCAAATACAAGATCAGGCTCAGCCCCTACTAAGCCCAACTCCTTTTGTATACTGAGACTATCGACTCTAAAGAATGGATTAGTCGCTAGTTCTTCAGCAATGGTAGTAGGCACGGTCGCTATATTGGCGGCTCTAAGTTCTGCTACGGTCAGCAACTTTCGTTGCAAATCACTATTATCCGGCTCTACACTTAGCGCAAAGCGGGCATTAGCTAAGGTATATTCATGCGTACAGTACACCCGCGTTGCCGGCGGCAATGCTTTCAAGGTCTGTAACGACGCATACATTTGCCCCGGCGTACCTTCAAATAAACGACCACAGCCCATAACAAACAAAGTATCGCCACAGAACAAGGCCTGATCCTCCGCAAAATAATAAACGATATGACCACTGGTATGACCTGGCGTCTCTAAAATCTGAGCTTGATGCTCACCTAAAGAAATCACATCGCCCTGCCCAACACCGATATCAATACCCGGAATACGCTCTCTATCAGATGCCGCGGCAATAATCTTACAACCGGTTTGTTGCTTTAAGGCTAAGTTGGCACCCACATGATCCCAATGATGATGAGTATTTAAAATAAAACTCAGTTGCCAGCCCTTCTCGGCCAACACATCTAATACAGGTTGCTCTAATGCTGGATCAATCACTGCGGTTTCTAAGCTAACGCTATCATGCAGCATATAGATGTAGTTATCGTTTAACACAGGAATTTGTATTATATCCAGCATGATGTTGTGACTCTAAAAAGGCGGTCGAATACCGTAAGTCTTTAGTTTAGCATCTAAGTTACTAACTTACGTTATGCAGTAAGGTCGCTTTACTCTCGTATGCCGCGACTAGCACCGCAGGTTTTGTTGGGATTAGCCCGAAGGGGCGCGGCATGGATGCCGCGCGTCGGTAGGAGGGCAGGACGCCCTCTCTGCCGACCCACGACAAAACCGAGGAGCGCAGGAAGAAGCGGCAATCGAGCCGCCTTTTCTTTGGATACTTTCTTTTGGCGGAGCAAAAGAAAGTATCTCGCGTTCGGGTGCGAAAACCCGATTCAAATAATTGTCGCGATAGCGATCTCATT
>CAIVGC010000321.1 GCA_903905335.1 uncultured Methylococcaceae bacterium | reverse complement strand
GTTATCCGTATAAATAGTAATGTCAGCAAAGTTCCCTGCACTTAAACCACCGCGATCTTTTAAGCCAATCAATTTTGCAGCGCCGGCACGGGTCATAATAGCGATTTCTTGTAGCGTATATTCACGATCTATAGATGCTAAGGTGGTCATCTTTTGAGCTTCAGGATGAATGGTAGCTAACATATCATTACGGAAACTTCTATCCATTAATAAACGGATCAAATGCGGATAACTGGTAAAAGGTGCGCCATTGGGATGATCAGTCGTTAAGAAAATACGCCAAGGATCATTGACCAACAAAAAGGTTTCTAAACCGATGGCCCATTGCAAAGCATTAACAAAGTTTTGATCTTTATATTTAAAGGGTACTACGCCACAACCGGCATCACATTCAATATCCATGACCACCCATTTATTAGGGCTGGCAAATTTATGATTAGCATGTTGGCGCATATTATCACCTGATGCTGTGACTGTTTGACCAAACAAAATTTGTCCGACATCAATGGTGATATTTTTATTACTATTAATCGCTTCAGCAATTTGTGCAGCACCCGATGAAAACTTAAAATCACCTTCGGTACCATAGCTATGAAATTGAATATGCGTCAAATGCATAGGCAAGCCACCGATACCTTGTATGGTATCTAAAGTGGTTTGTACATTGCCAGGCACACCTAGATTACAGCCATGAACATGTAAAGGATGCGGCACGCCGAGCTCTTTAACCGCTGTTGCTAGCACGCGCAAAATGTCACGCGGAGTAACACCGTAATGTGCGTTTTGCTCATCTAAATCTAATTTTCGTTGATTAAATTTAAAGGCATTAATACCACCGGGATTAACAACTTTAACGCCTATGGCTTTAGCGGTATGCATAGTCCAAGCGACATAATCATTAATAGCTTTTTGATCTTTTTTAGCTGTTAATAAGCGCAGTAAATAATCATCACTGCCCAACATGACGTAACCGCCTTTATCTAATATCGGAATATCACCCATTTCCATATGGGCTTGACGTGCATTAATAGGCAACAAGGCTGGTTCAAAGCCTGCGGTATACCCCATTTCTGCGTAGCGATAACCGGTTACAAAAGTACTGGGCATGGCATGACCACAACCTGAACGGGTAATGTCACTGCGAGGTACCGGGTCTTGACGATGATCTTCAGGTAATAAGGTACGCGCGATATTACCTTTACCACCACCAATATGCGTATGCATGTCAATAGCACCCGACATCACCACTTTACCTTTTAAATCGTAATCTAGATCGACTTTGAACTCACCCTGAGGCTTATCAATAATACGGTCATCTTGAATATAAATATCTTGCTGCAGTCCATCGATGCCACTGGCTGGATCGTAAACGGTACCACCGGTTAATCTAATTAACATTTTTTTTCCTACAAAGCTTGTTCAATGGCATTCAGTACGTCAGCAGTACTGGGCAAACCGGAATCACGTAATTTTTTTAAGCGTATAGCGACCACATTATCCATACGATACGCATGACCGACATGATCAATTCCTGGCGTACCTACAGGAATAAAAACCTCTGGCTCTTTAGAGAACACCATACCTGAACGCGCGACCACTATCGTGGGCAATGAAGTTTCTGGTGGTACTGATTTATTATTAAAGGCTTGCACCCAAACCAAAGCATCGGCTTCACCGTTTGCTAATAATAGCTTGCTATCATTTAAGAAAGGATCATATTCTGGGAAGCCTGCACTAAAACGCGTTCGTGCAGGATAACCGGTTGTCCAACCGCAAACCTGATTAGCCGTTTGATCACCTTCTTTACCCGCTAAAGGCAAACCTGAGCTACGAGTATTTTGGTTGTTGAGGTCTTTAATCATTTCTGACAACTGTTGCACAGTCAATTCAGCTTGGGCGTAAGCTAAAGCACCTGCAGCCCAAGTCACAACACTATATTTAGCCGCTTTAAATTGATCCGCTAAATTTTGTAAATCTGAAACAGCGATACCACAAACATGGCTTGCTGTTATAGGCTGACCTTTTACCAAGGCTCTTAATACCGCAATGACTTCAGGTAAATCTTCAGTGGCACAGGGTAATACTTGCGCTTGTTTTCCAGTAGGTGAAGTAGAAGCTGAGCCAACTGGGGCTTTTCCTAAATAAATGATGTCCCTAGCGCCAGTATCAGCAAGAAACATCGCTTCTTTGTTCCATAAATAACGCTCAAAAAAGCGTGGAGCAAAGGCTTCTAAATCAGTACCAACAACGACTAACAAATCACAGCGATTTTTAACCTCTGCCAATGTGGTATTCATCCAGCCAGAATCTTGCAGCGCCAAAAAGTTATTACGTGCGCCAGTAAAATTCATATTATCGACGACTGCACCAGTCCGATCTGCCAGTGCTAGCAAACCTCTCATACCATTCACATCAGTAGCACAACCACCAATAACGGGTAAACGGGTATTTTTTAATATAGCCGCTGCTGCAGTTATAGCAACGTCCAAGCTAACTTCCTTGCCATTTACTCTGGGAGAGGTATCTGTTATTGCTTGCTCAAAGGCTGGCGTGTTTACCGCACAACCATTTTCAATGACTTTTAGCGACATACCTTCAACCCTAATGGTTAAATCATCTGTGCCTATGCCGCAAAATGGACTCGGTACTTCAGTTATTTCAATCATTTTGCTGTCCTATGATTATCATTAATTCGTACACTGAGTATGGTTATACTCGGTGACAATGTGGCGATATTCTAACCTTAAAACAGGGTACTGTCTCAATAAACACCTGTAGCTAGTATTACAGACTATGAATGACTTTTTATGATTTTAATTTTAAGCATAGTGTTTAGTAATAAAGTTGCTAAACACTATGGTTTAGCGATACCGAATAATATAGGAGGGAATGAATTAGCACCAAAAATAGCTTAATTCATTTTGAGCACAATTTCCTTTAAATATCGCTGGGTTAATTTAATATCGACGTGCCTTTAATCTGAACAAATACTGACATACCGATCCTCAGACCCAGCATTAATAAGGACTTTCGTGTAATATGCGCTAATAATAATTGCTGCCCCACCTTTAACTGAACGACGGCTTGACTGTCTCGTCCTTCCGTTATCTGCTTAATAACTGCTGGCAATACATTGAGTATGCTGGTTGCACTAGGTTCTGTTAGGGCAATACTGACATCACGCGCATAAATCTGTACCCTTAGTGGTGATCCAATCTCTGCCTCAACTAACGAGAGACTCAGCGAGCCGCCGTCAAATTGAACGCGAGTCAAATGATAATCGCTTTCATGTTCTGCTATATGTACTTGCCAAACAGTTGCTGCCTCTCTATCTTGTGCCAACGGCAAGTCGAGACGACTTTGTGTTTCTGCTAACGGCCCAGATGCTAAGCAGCGTCCATTTTCTAAAATAACTAGTGTATCTGCAAGTTGGGCAACTTCCTGCTGTGAGTGGGTGACGTACAATACTGGAATATCCAGTTGCTGATGTAAGCGACTCAAATAAGGCAAAATTTCTTGTTTACGTTTGAGGTCGAGTGATGCCAAAGGCTCGTCCATTAAAAGAATTTCAGGATTAAGAGCCAATGCTCTTGCGATTGCAATCCGTTGTCGTTCACCGCCAGATAAATTACTAGGCATACGCTCCAATAGATGACCGACGCCCAATAATTCAATGGTTTGATTCAGCTTAATTATGCCTAAATTATTTTTGATTCGTTTCAAACCATATTGCAGATTATCTAATACGGTTAAGTGCGAAAACAGATTAGCGTCTTGAAATACGTAGCCTAGTGGTCGTTTATAAGTAGGTAGAAATATCTTTCGTTCACTATCCTGCCAAATAGTGCCATTTATTTTTAAATAGCCTTTTGGTGCCTGCTCTAGTCCGGCGATACAGCGCAGTAGTGTGGTTTTACCAGAACCAGATTGGCCGAACAATACTGACACACCGGTGCCTGGCAATGATAAGTCGACATTTAGGCTAAAGTCGTCATAAGCTAAGCGAAAACGAGCCTTAATATCGGTCATTTAAACGGTTGAGTTACAGTGGAAGCTTTAAGTTGAGTGTAAAGTATTAGCAGCACTGTAAATGAAAACAGTAACAAACAGCCTGCCAACCAGTGTGCATCAGTATATTCTAAGGCTTCAACATGATTATAAATTTGCACGGACACCACGCGCGTTTTATTAGGTATATTGCCGCCTATCATCAGTACAACGCCAAATTCACCAACGGTATGCGTGAAACCTAAAATTGTAGCCGTTATAAAGCCTGGCTTTGCCAATGGCATCACTACACTAAAGAAACTATCAAACGGACTCGCCCTTAATGTTGCAGCTGCTTCCAGAGGTTGTTTACCGATCATTGCAAAAGCGGTTTGCAATGGTTGTACAACAAACGGTATTGAATACAGCACCGAACCGACTACTAAGCCGTAAAAGGTGAAGGGTAATGTACCTAGCCCCAGCCAGTTAGTGAGTTGACCAATGGCACCCGTTGGCCCCATCAATACCAATAAATAAAAGCCCAATACCGTTGGTGGCAACACCAACGGCAGAGCAACGATGGCATTAATAGGCCCCTTCCAAACTGAACGAGTTCTGGTCAGCCACCAAGCTAAGGGAGTGCCCACCAATAGCAAAATAGTCGTAGCAATACCCGCCACTTTAAAAGTGAGCAATAAGGTATCAAGATCGGCAGAACTTAGCATCAGTGGATAGATTATTATTGAGCTAAATCATAGCCGTATTTTTTGATGATTTCCAACGCTGGAGCGGATTTTAAATAAGTCAGCAAGGCCGTTGCTGCTGGATTCTGAACGCCATTTTTTAAGAGCACAGCCGCTTGTTTGATCGGTGCATGTAGTTCTTCTGGAATAATCCAGGCTGAGCCGCTACTGACCTTGCCGTTGTCATAAACTTGCGATAAGGAGACAAAACCCAGCTCAGCGTTACCGGTACTCACAAACTGGTAGGCTTGAGCAATGCTTTCACCTTGTACTATTAGAGCTTGCAACTTGTCTTGCAATTTCAGACCATTTAATACTTCTATGGCAGCAACACCATAAGGTGCAAGCTTAGGATCAGCCAAAGCTAGATGCTTAAAGCCACCGGCACTTAAGATTTTTCCTTGGGCATCAACGTATCCCGGTGTTGCTGACCATAATACTAATTTGCCCACCGCATATATGAATTGGCTGCCGGAAACAGCAAAGCCGTCCTTTATCAGTTTTTCAGGACCTTTTTCGTCTGCCGCCAGCAGTATCTCAAATGGACTGCCATTTTCCATTTGTGAAACAAATTTACCGGTAGAACCGAACGATAAATTAGCACTGTGACCCGTGGCTTTTTCAAAGCCGGCGACTATTTTAGTCATCGGTTTACTAAAATTTGTCGCTACGGCGACTATAGTTGTAGCAGCAAAACTGCTTTGACTAATTGATGCTAAGAGAAATAGACAAAAACCAAATAAAATATTCTTAAACATATGAGCTCCATTTTTAGGGCCTTCAAGAGGCACTAGGACTTTATCGAAGCTAGCTAGGATTCGATAAAGCCTTAGAATCAGCGTTTATTTTTATACGATTAGATTTAAAACCTAACTTGGCTAGTCACATAGAAATAATTGGTATCACCGCCCGGAGTTGTTGTTGCTGTTGTTGATGAAATTGCTGACTTAGCAAACTGGCCTTTAAACAAATGTAACCAACCCGCTTCAAAATTCAAACTGCTATTGTAGTTATAACGACTAGATGCGCCTATTTGATCACCGATATAGTCACCACTAGTACCTTTAGCATTACCGTTTAAAGCAGGTGCTGTTCCTGAGGTGCAAGAAGAACCACCCCAGCAATCACCGGCAGAGGCCAGCCAGATTGCTCGTTGTTGCAAGGATACGGTAATATCTTTGCGAGGTGCAAAATTTAATCTAGCACCGGGTGAATTAATATTGCTACGCTGGAAGGACGAATAAATTCCGCTAGAACCAAAATCGACATCCGATGCGCCATAGAGTGGATCGAAACGACCATCAGTATCTGTTGTACTAGAATGATTTTTACTGCCACTAGCCCAATCATATTCCACTAAAAAACGTGGTGACATAGGTAGATCAAAGCTATAGCCAGCTTCAAGATGGCTAGACCAAGCTTGATGATTTTGTTGGTGGTTGTTATTTAGGGTATCGAATTGTACGGTACCGAACTGCCCCATACCTTCGGCCACAAAGTCAAAGTGAGCTTTGCTGGGCTTAATATAAAAGCGTATATCGGGCGTTAAATAATTTCGATTGCGCGTGGCGTTATTATTGCTATCGCTCTCATTTAGACTATATAGAGCTAAATCGGTATTAATATTTTTAATTACATCATAACCTTCCAAGATACCGCCAGAAAACCAAGTATGGGTATCTTCTTGATCCCATTGCTGATCACCGTTCACTAGTAAATTAGCATTTGCTGCAACTAAATTAGGATCACCATTGCGGGGTGTTTTAACATAGTTAGGAAACCGTAGCACTGGCATCGTACCGAAGGCATTTAATTGCCAGCGACCATAATCTAAGACTCTAATACGTAGACCAGTAAAGTTATTAACGGCATTACGAAAAAAGGGCCTAGAGACCAATCGCCTACTACCTAAGTCCATGGTTTGTCTCCCCGCTTTAACCTCGACACCTAAACCACTTAATAGTGTATTTTGATCAGCCCATGAAGCATAGATCTGGGTAAAATCTAAGGTATCAACCATAGTGTTATTGGGCGGATTCGGAGTGTTAGCTACTCCAGAATCAGAGGATAGTGCACGTGCATCCATAAATTCCGTGGCAAAGCGGAATTTACCAAACTTAGCTTGTACCCAAAGATCTGTTTGTAAATCAATCTGTTGATCGCCACCGGGTGCCGCAGCAGTTTTAGAGGGTAATGACAATTGACTAGCTTTAAAACCATCACTTAATGATTCGTAACGCGTACGATTTTCAAGACCTAGCGTTAACCAATCGGGCAAATGTAAGGTGTCGTGTAAATTCCACACTGGCTTTTCATAAGAATTACCTAACAGAGCATCATCCATTAACGAATTATAAGCAGCCATAGGTGCCCTGCTATAAGTTTTTTGTGGCTCTGCCGCTTGCGCAGTATCAAATAGACAAAGGCTACCAGCAACAATTAAACTCAGGACATAGTTGGCAGTAACAATTTTAAGGAAGGGGTTTCGCATTATCAAATATCTCATTTGTAGAGCTTATGTTTAGGGTTACTTAAAGACTATTGAACTTAAATTATATTCTTATAATATCACAATATGTATTAAAGTACATAACGAAGCGGTACTATAAAGATATACTGAGCTCTAATTTTAGCTAGCTTTGCAAACGAGTCGCGAAACATCAATCAGCGACAGCCAAAATAACTACGCCAGCTTTAAAAACGGCAGTTGCGGTTTGGCCTTTGTATAAACCCAAAGTTTCAACACTATCGTTGGTGACAGTCGCTGCAATCAGTTCTCCGCCTTCCAGCTTAATGTCGACCTCGGCATTAACAGCCCCAAGCTTGACGTCGGTTATGATGCCTTTCAATTGATTACGTGCCGATAGGCGATAGCCACCAAAATCAGTAACAATAATGATTTGTGGCGCTTTGATCAAGGCAAGCACTACTAAGCCAACTTTGATACCCAGTGTTTCTAAGGATACCTTGGTAATTGAAGAAACCAGCGTCTCTCCGCCAGCAAGAACGACATAAACTTCGGCATTGACAGCGCCGATTCGAACTTCAGTGACGGTACCTGTAAATTGATTGCGCGCGCTTGTTTTAATAGTAAAAACCTCTCATGATTGAAATAAATGTTAATGATTGATGTCACGCAGATAGTGTATCTATTGTGTTTGTAACGCTATCGTGACCATTGCTTTAATTGGGTTATCGCACTCTAAGGTAGTTCGACTGCCGCTAACTCCTGAGGTACTCGGTCTAGTAAATCGATCTTGTTGCATAACATCAGTTAATAATATCTTATGGTTTAGTAACGACCTAATGAGTTATCGAAATGGCTACCAATTTAAGACGGGACACTAGCTTAATCGTTGAATTTTAGGCAGGGTTCTTCTAAGCACAGACAAAGGACGAAAGGCGAAGGGTTAAGTCTAGTACCAGTCACGCCTTAAGTTGCTAGCCTCCTAGGCTTAGTCTTTCGCCCTGAGCCTTTAGTCTGCGCTGAAGCTGTCCCACTTTAAGTTGGTAGCCATCGAAATAGTATGAAGTTTGTCCTGATAAAACATTGATAACCTATAATTGGTTAATTTAACTCTTAATGCTTTTAAAACTAGCCTTTTAGTAATCTATGCCAAAGAAAATATGTGAATTAATAACACCCAACTGGGTAGAAGGTGAATTACGTCTAGCGGGTATTTTGGATAGTCGTATGATCGACTTATTAAGAGCGATAGATCAAAGCGGTTCTCTTAACCAAGCTGCTAAGCAAGTAGGCTTAAGCTACAAAGGAGCTTGGCAAATGATAGGACGCGCCAATAATCTATCGCCTAAAGTGTTAGTGAGCACCACAACTGGCGGTAGCAAAGGTGGAGGAAGTTGCCTGACCATCGCGGGACACTCTCTTTTGTTATTGTTTAATAAACTAGAACTTCAGCATCAGCAATTTTTATTAGATCTTAATCAGGCTTTAGCAAGAGATCCTGATATGCAGATATTACTTAAACGACAGGTCATCAAAACCAGTGCTACCAATCAATTCTTTGGTACTATTTCTGCTATTCGCACCAGCGACAATAATACCGAAGTCTTTGTTACCTTAAAAGGTGGCGAACAACTCGTAGCCTCTATAATGTTATCAGATGTTGAATTGCTTAAGCTCTGCATTGGCGGCGATGTATTACTGCTGGTCAATGCTCCTGAGATTATCGTCATCAGTGCGCCATACAACGCCACTTTGTCAGCACGTAACGTATTAAGAGGTAAAGTGATTCGAGTTCTGGAAGGCGATGTGGATTCAGAAATTGTCATCCAACTACCCAGTGGTGAAAGCCTAGTTGCTAAAATCACCCAGACGAGTGCTGCAACTCTGGGCTTAACTTCCGGCATGTTGGTTCATGCTGCTTTCAAAAGCAACGCCGTAATATTGGGCGCAATTTCTCAATCAGCCAATAAGACAACTAACGACATTAAGATATCGACAACCTTTTTAACATGTAAAAACAAACCATAACAAAGGGAGCCTTACCGTATGAAATCTACTCTAATAATCAATAATTCCAAACATCTTCGAGCTTTCAACCTAATTATCTTTATTTTGATAGTGACCAACCTTATGCTGCCAGTGCAGGCTGAAGATTTCAATAGTCATCGGCCGCACTCTATTGAAGTAGATGGTCTTGGTTATGTCTCAAGTGCGCCGGATAAAGCCAACCTAACGTTATCCGTTGAAGTGCAGGCAAAAACTGCGGAAGCTTCACGCGAACTAGCGGCAATAGCGATGACCGCACTCATTAATGCTATAAAGCAGGAGCATGTAACTGACAATGATATTCAAACCCGCCACGTCTCTTTATTTCCAGTTTACAATCAAGATCCAGCCAATAAAATCAATAACTATCAGCTCACCAATCAAATAACTGTATGCATACGTGACATCAGTAGAGTTAGCACCATTATAGATTCGGCGGTAAGAGCTGGTGGAAATGCTGTCCACGTACAAGATTTAAATTTTGGCTTAGCTAATCCAGAATTGGCTTTAAGCCAAGCTCGTGAAAAAGCTTTCATTAACGCTAAAACTAAAGCTGAACAATACGCCAAACTAGCAGGTGTTACTTTAGCTCGCCCATGGACTATTAGAGAAAGTGTAGCATCACCACAAATGCCGACACCCTATGCGACGATGAGCCTTCGCAGTAGCGCCGTATCTGCAAGCGCAAATACCCCCATACAAGTTGGTGTACAAGAGGTTTCAGTTTCAGTTAATGTCGTTTTTGACGTTGAATAGCGCATTACTTTTACTATCTAGCTGCCATGAAAGAAACTTAAAAACACTAAGTTATTTATTTTAGATGATTAACTTTTGGCTCTATGTGAATCGTAGTGGGTAAATCGTCATTCCGGCATGGACTGAAGGACACCAGTAGCCATGGAGGGCGGAGACATATCACCATAAGTATCATAATTAGCACACTAACTAAGACATCTACCTCCTTGTATTCTGGATCAAGGCAGTCCATGCCGTGATGACGAATTGGGTGCTTTCAGGTACTTATAAGTGGTTTTTATCGGTTTTATTTTATTTACCCACTCCGGATCACATAGAGCCTAACT
>CAIVGC010000320.1 GCA_903905335.1 uncultured Methylococcaceae bacterium | reverse complement strand
TGTCGCTTGCTAGACCTATTAAGACAATGATAGGGTCTGTTTGTCGCTTGCTAGACCTATTAAGACAATGATAGGGTCTGTTTGTCGCTTGCTAGACCTCACACGCACTTACGTCAAATTTTATTTATTCAACAACCGTAAACATTTAAGTAAGTATATGTTACCAAGTTCTAATATCACCGGTATCTAAGTGTACAAAATTATTATATGGATAATAACCTACACCACCTTGTACCATACTGAGTGCTGCATCTTTAATCGTTCTAGCATTCACGCCTTCAATACGAATATCTATTGCTCGACCCTGCATATGAAAACTATGCTCAGCAACACCTGGTGTATTTCTACGCAATTGTGCATTTGTAAACGGCGACCGATAACCAGATACTATATTTATGGGCTTATTGATGCCTAGTATTTCATTTAAATCAAACAATTGATCGAGTAAGGCTGTATCAATGGGATGCACATCATCGGTATGATAATCACGCATTAAATAATTAATTTCTGCCAATGCCCCATGAACATAGCGACCGTGCTCAAAATAAGTTAACTTTAATTTATCACCCGTATGCTCATGCTCTAAGAATAGAGTTTTATGAGAGGGCGTATAATAATTTCCTGATGATAGTGAGGCGTGCCGAGAGATGATCTCTGGATCTATAGGATGCGAGTGAATGTGCCCGTGACTATGCACAGGGGTGTGGGTGTGTCCGTGGGAATGTCCAACGGTATGGCCATGACTAACGGCAGCATGACTAGTTTTGATATTATGATTGACCTGTTGCGCATGTGACTGGCCACGCTTTGCAGGATATATGACATTTCTTACGGTTGCCGAAGCAACACCAGAACCACCCATTGCTAAAAATGAGCCACAAGCTATTTGTTTAAGAAACTTGCGTCTTGATGCAATAGAGTTATCTTCGTTACCCATTTCTTTTTTAAATAGTTCTTTGTTCATTTTGAGCATCTCTAAACCTTGATGGTTCTATTTTGCCCATGAAGCCTTAACGTTATCTTAAATGCTGTTAAATTTATATTTCAGTCTAAATATAATTTCCCTTGGGCTTAGCTAATCTATTGATATACTTGCAAGCACTGCTAGATAATCAATGCACGGCTAACGGATGATTTAACCATGACTGAGAAAATTGCAAAGCCATCAACTTACCTCATTGAGGTAAAAGCGCTATCAGATAGAATCGTTAAAGCACAGCAACCTATTCGAATATTGGATGCTATTAAATGGGACGACCCTATCAAACAAGAGTTCTTTAATAATAAATGCAAGAAATTACCTGCGATAAATCCGGCTTATTATCAAAATCGCTCCTTAGGCTTTGATCCTGAAGAAAAGAAACATGAGTTCTATCAAATTGAACGTGATTTAGTTCGTAAATTGGGACAGCTTAATCCGCTCAGCGTTATCATGCGAAGGATTTGCCGTGAATATCAGGATGTGGTGTGTATGCTGGAAGCACGCGGCACACCGACTTTTGCTAATATTTCTCAAGAGCTGTATGGCTCTGCTCAAGATGTCTTCCATGTGGGTGACCCAACCATAGCTAATCTAGGCAGCATGATGGAGGCGACACTCTCTCAACTTTTAGAGTTAGATTTTTTAACCGAAGAAGCCAAAACTATTAATGCCCAAGATGCTGTGGCTATACTTAACGAGAAGATTGAAGAGGCCTTTCCCGGAGAAGGCCTACGCGCCATGATTAGCGATGGTATTCTTGCTGATGCCGCCGCTGGCACTGATTACATCAAAATACGTTCAGATGCTTTATTTAATAAACGCGATCTGCGCGTACTTGAGGTTCACGAAATAGGTGTGCATTTAGGGACTACGCTTAATGGTCTTGCTCAACCTTATTGTACTTTCTTAGGCAAAGGACCACCTTCAGCGACAGTAACTCAAGAAGGCTTGGCTGTTTTAATGGAGATTTTAACCTTTAGCTCTACACCTAATCGCTTGATGCGTTTGATTAATCGAGTACGTGCAATCACGCTAGTAGAAGAAGGTGCGGACTTTATGGATATATTTACTTTTTTCAGAGACAAAGGTCTAGATCAAGAAGAAAGTTTTACGCTCAGTAGCCGAGTATTTAGAGGTAGCACACCGGACGGCATGCCCTTTACTAAAGATTTAACCTACATCAAAGGTTTTGTTCTGACTTATAACTTTATGCGCTTGGCTGTCAGCAAAGGCAAACCGGACCGTATCCCTTTATTATTTTGTGGCAAAACCATGATTGAAGATATGAAAGTATTGGTAGATTTAGTCGATGAAGGCACTGTGATAGCACCGCGCTTTCTACCTGCACAATTTCAAGATTTGATGGGGCTTTCTGCTTGGTTAAGTTTTAGTCGCTTTATGACTTCATTAAACTTTCGGCAATTAGAGCAAGATTACGCCAATATATTATAGGCGAGATTTAAAGCTCAACATGCACCCTGACCCCATAAATATCTACGGGGCCACGGACTGCGTTATAACCTGGATTAGTTATATGCTGATAATCCACCGACACCCAAGTCGATTTCATTAGATGGTGTTGGTAATAAAGATCAACGACCTGCTCTGGTTTATAACTAATAGCACCATCACCCAAGAAGCCATCTATACCGCCCATATTAAGATAAGCAACATGGGATTTTGACAAAAAACTCGCAGCATAACCTAAGCCTATGCTGTCTTGCTCTCGCCCCCAACGATAACCTTTCATGATAGCGCCCAAGGACAACGAGTCATCAACCGATGAATAGTTATAAACTTCGGTTAGACCATCCGTCCACATCGCCCTCATAAATACACCGATATCATCCGTAATGCTTTGCTCCATATTAATGCCGACACCCAGCTTAGTATTGGTGGTTCTTGCCCAACAAAGATCAGGGGCATTCGCATTAAGATTAGCATAGTTGGCTGTGGTACAGGTCGTGCCATTCTTAGCAGGATCAGCATTGAAAATTTTAGTCGCATCACTAAACTTTCCAGTGTCCGCTCTATTTCTATACACTAAAAATTTAACCGCCCCAGGCAGCTTATCAATACGATGCTTATGCTCTACTTCTATTTGGTCACCATAATGCTCAAAAATATTATAATCCATGTTTAATACATTAGGGGTCACCGGAATAGCAAAGCGACCGGCACGAACAGCCCAGTTATCGTAATACCATTCAGCCGCTAAACCCTGACTAAAGCCACGGGCATCGGCAGCAAAGTCATAAGCCCCATTGGCCATAAAAGCCATATTAAAAAACTGATGACGCAAGTCACCGGCATAAGTGTTTTTATCAAAGATATCGATAACACTCAGCCTGCCAACACTAATAACAAGACGATGACTAGTGACCGTTCCCGCTAATTGCATCGGTGCTGAGGCAATATCACTGGTTACTCCACCTAGCGAAAATGTTTGCTTGAAATAAGCTCTGGAGGTATACCAGGTTGCACTTTCTGAACCGGTCTTTTGCAACTCAAAGTCTTGAATACTGCCACCTAGCCC
>CAIVGC010000319.1 GCA_903905335.1 uncultured Methylococcaceae bacterium | reverse complement strand
TTTGCACAATACCTTGAATGTTATGCTGCTTGTTTTATTATATGTAAGCATACACTACTGATTTCCTGGACGGCAATAAGTGAGTATAAAGTTCTTGAGAATATTCCCAAACTGCTTATCTGCTTCGAGTAAGTTGAGACAAATACAGTTCAAAATTTATGTTTGGCTTTATCATGGGATAATATTATCTGGCGAGTCAACTTATTTCCTGAATTAAAGCAATATATGGCCTTCGTAGAGCTATATTTTCTACGTTAAGGATTAAAATCATCACTTGTTTAAAGCAGATAAGCAGTCTGATAATAATGGTCATATAGGGGTTGCCCTTGCCGCCTGGCCCCTCGAAAATGTGGGGGCTACCTTCTCGCGTAGGGCACATAATACGTACCAAGGTTCCAATTTTTAATCTTAAAATAGATATAATATATAAATGAGTCTCCTGTCGCACTTTCGCAACCAGAAACAACCGGAAACAACCGGAAATACAAATGATTGAAAATCAATTGAAATCTATAAAGCAGAAGACAATTTTTTACACTGCAGTTTTTAGACAATAACTACAGTTATGAATTATAATTAAGACAATTTGATGTTTCCGTCGGGTCCCGTAGGGTATGTAGGGGCGCGCCCTTGCGGCCGCCCTCTCGCGCAGGCCAGAGTCCAACGTGTTAACACATTTCAGGACAGTGCAGTACGACAATATACGACAATGCCACTACTGATTATCAATAAGTTGCGTCAGGAAAAACGAGAAAACACGACAATGAAAACAAGGACAATACCATTTGTTGTCTCGCACCTGCGTAACACCTCCCTCTCTTTTGGAGAGGGCTGGGGTGAGGCTAACAATAGTACGACAATATACGACAATGCCATTACTGATTATCAATAAGTTACCTTGCAAAAAGCGTGAAAATGCAACAATGCCTGCCCGGCATGTCTGCCCTGTCTGCCGGTAAGCAAATTTACCCCATTTAAAGTATAACTTAGCTTTCTTCGGTAAAACTTTAATGCTGAAATCCGGTGTCTATTAAGTAATTTTACTTTTATTATAAAAACATTAAAATTTCACCTTTGAAGAACTTTTGCTTATTAGTTATATGGGTCCTGGTTGCTGCAGGAAATGCATCTGCCCAGAATATTATTACTATCGCTGGTAATGGGACACCCGCATATACAGGGGATGGTGGTCAGGCAACTGCCGCTGAATTAAATGCACCAATTGGTATTGCTTTCGATAAAACAGGTAATATGTATTTTGCCGATGCAACCAACTCGGTGGTACGGAAAATAAATCTGGCCGGCGTGATCACAACAGTAGCCGGTAATAATACGTTTGGATATAGCGGAGATGGCGGAGATGCTACAAATGCGCAACTGAATACGCCAACCGGTGTATTTCGGCGGCAGCATCTTCGTTTGCAGTGATGTCAGAAAAGGTGCCGATGTAGTGGCTGACATGACCATCGGGTGCGCTGACTTGCGAAATCGTCAGCCATTCGGCGTAAATTTTGCCATTCTTACGCCGATTCCAGATTTCACCCTGCCAGTAGCCGGTTGTTTGTAACGTCGACCACATCGATTGATAAAACGCTTTACTGTGTCGACCGGAGCTGAGCAGGTGAGGCTTTTGACCGATGGCCTCCTCAGCGCTGTAGCCGGTCAGCGTGGTAAAGGCCTGATTGACCTTGATGATGATTCCATCCGCATTACTGACCATTATGCCTCGCTGCGACTCAAAGGCGATGGCGGCAACACGCAGGTCTTCTTCGTTCTGTTTAAGTGCGCTGATGTCGCTGAACACGATACGCAACAACGGTTCCCCGATCTCGTTATTCACCAATATTGCCTCTATCCTTGCCCAGAACTGAGTGCCATCGGGTCGCGTCATGCGCAGTTCGCAGCTTATGGCGGATTCGTCTTCAACGAGTTTCTTGCACAGCAGATAAAAAGTATCCTGATCTTCCTTGAGTATGAATCGGGTGAAGGGTTGCTTGAGCAGGCTGCTACGCTCGGTGCCCAACAGACGTGCTGTGGTGAGATTTGCCTGCAGGATCTGTCCTTCCAGGTTGATTGTGCTATAGCCTACCGGTGCGCGGTCGTAAAAGTCGGAATACTGAGAACGGGAAGTATCCAACTCTGCCAGTGTTTTGCGCAGTTCCTCGTTCTGCATTTCCAGTTCGATTTGATGCACCTGCAGCTCATGCAGCAAGTCTAGTGTTTTCTCAGGCGCATGCAAATTACCGGGGACAAGAAGTGAACGCGTTTTTTCTTCAGCCATTCGGCGTAGATCTTGGTTTTTTTCCATGAGATTTTTGCTTTTTAGAAGCATGCAATGGCATTGATGTTAAAGTTTACACGTCAACGTAGTCAAGGCAATAATTAAAAATTGTTAGCATTTACTTGAAT
>CAIVGC010000318.1 GCA_903905335.1 uncultured Methylococcaceae bacterium | reverse complement strand
ACTGCCAAGTGCTTTTGAATAATAGGCAATTCGATTAATAATTTCTTCGGTGAGTTCACGATAAATTGCCGGAACACCCAACTTATCGCCTTGATCGGTTATCGTCGCCCCATAAGCCTGAAAGAACTCCGGCAACTTAATGCGATCTGCTAAAGCTTGACCCGTCTGCTCTGAAGGATATAACCAGATAACCCGATCTTGTTCAGGATGCACATAAAAAACAGGTCGATGTAAATCCCGAAACACTTCATAAGCGGCAATGCTCATAGGCTTAGTGCCACCTGTGGCATTTAAAGCCAAGCTCCCCTCAGCGTAATGTGTTATTAAATCTAAGACTCTGTCACGTATATGCTCAATATCCCAGGCATCTTGTATATAGTGACGACTACATTTAATGCCGCGTTTTTTATAGACTGACTCTAGCCAATCAGCACGTAAATCCATATCCGAACTAACCAGCATGACAATTTGCTTAGGCTTAAAACTATCATCCAATGCCGGCGTAATATTAGGAACAGCTTGCCCTGAAACGAGGACTAAATGGCTGGTAATCGTCATAGTAGCCCCTAAAGTGTATAAGCAGCAGGCAGTTGCTTGGGTAATTCTTTAATACGCACACTGGCCGTTTCTGCTAACAACATAGGCATAAAATGCTCTTCTAACCAACGGTGAATAGGTTGCCAATCTGTGGCCTTAACCGGCTCAAAACCATGGGCCAATATAGACAAGTTACGAATCTTAATATGATTGCGCATATTATTCTCTTGAGCGACTATAAATTGAGCAGCAGCACCTTCTGTTTTAAACCTAACTAACTGCCATGCAGCAAATAAACCCGCTTGGTACTGCCCGCTATCATGATTTTTAGTTAACGTTACCGCTTCAGGAATGTCTTGTTCTTTTACATTCCCCGTTTGAATATTACATTGCGCTCTTAATAGCCATTGCGCCGTCCATTCAATCAAGCGATACACTCGGGCAATGGCGTCATCGTATCGACCTTGAGCCGCACGGCGCTGGGCATTACGATATAAGTCTAAAAGTTGTGCGGCTTCGCGTAGTTTAAGATCATCATTATTTAAGCGTTTAGCCACATCAAAATAGCAACTTAAATCTGCCGGTAAAACTCGTGCATAGCGCTGTAATATCTCCAGTGCGGTTTGATGATTAAAATTATCCCATTCAGCAAAAGCCCGACTTAAATCACGAAAACGCGTATAGTGCGCCCGAAGTTCAACGTTCTGAGGTATAGCCGTCTGCTTTAAACCGTCTTCTGCTTCACTATACGCATAACGCGTCCATGCTTGTCGATAAGGCGCAATTAAGCGCTCAAATTGAATGCCTTTGGTATTAACAAACAGCCGATATTGATCACCATCGTTAACCGCAACCAAATTATTACGACTACCTGTAATCAATTGCAATTCTATGTCTTCATATTCCATTGCCGCCATAACCAAGCCAGCACACATCGATTTAGTACCGCCCGTGTAATCGGCAATAATCTTAGCTGAGGGAAACTGACTTAAGGCAGCCTTGATGGCTTTATTGCAATCACTATAAATTTGATCCAATTCATCAGAAGAAGTGATATACACACTAAATTGATCCGCGTTTAAGCCGACTTGTGTCGGAATATTAGGCAGGCTTGGCGCAACATCACTAAACTTTGCCTTAATACAAGAGCCTTTACCGGTAATTTGCAGATTAGATCCCGGCGTATTAGTTGCTGGATCTCTATCGGTACAAATAAAATAAACATGGTCAGGTTTTTCAACAGTAATCGCCGTAACAATCGGCTGATGACTACCGCCGACGGTACAAATTAAAATAGTGGTCATTTATGAAATCCTGTTATTGGTTTTTATCTTTCACTGTAAGATTTATAATTCGTCCCACTTAGCAATGTTTTTGTAGTTGCTGATAAGGACAGGATTTAAAAAGCCAGCGGGTAGTAATTTGGCTGTTGGTTTAACTTCTACAATAAAAACTT
>CAIVGC010000317.1 GCA_903905335.1 uncultured Methylococcaceae bacterium | reverse complement strand
ACATAATGTAGCGCTACAGTCAGTTCAACAGTACCAAGGCCTGCTGAGAAATGGCCTCCGGATATACTCACGGTATGCGTTAAATAATCACGCAACTCTTTGGCTAAGGGCTTTAACTGATCTTTACTTAAATTACGTACATCAGCGGGGGTGTTGATGGCCTCCAGTAAAGGATAATTACCTGATTTATTCATTGTATAAGTCGATTCCTTGAGTCGGCACGTAATCTATGACATCTCATCATTTATGACAGATCATCAGTCTATTTAAGCGTAAAGAGCTAGTAAAACCATTTTAACCGAAGAGAGTTGTCTGGTTTATTAAGCAATAGCTAATTATCCAGACTAAATCCTAAGTAAGCAAGTTGGTAATTAATGATCTGATTATAAAGATGCTTCAGCAGCAACCTCATACCAATATGGATTGCCGGTATGAGGTATACATGGATGTAATGATTACAAGCCTTCCGTGGCACCTAGGTTTCGGCAATTCATGCCGGAACGACAAACATTTTACATTATGAAGTATCTTGCTAATCAGAATTAATGATTGCGCTGAATAATATACAGAGATAAGTCACGTAACAAATCGGCCTCTGCACCAAAAGCACTTAAGTTGTGCAAAGCCATCTCATGAAGTTCTTGGGCTTTTTGCTTGGCTCCTGCCATACCCAACAGCGCTGGATAAGTAGGCTTATTATTATCTTTGTCTTTACCTTGTGTTTTTCCTAAGGTAGCCGTATCGCTTTCTTCATCGAGAATATCATCCTTAACTTGGAAAGATAAGCCTATACATTTAGCATAATTATCTAGCTTAGTTGCCACTATCGGATCGACATCACTCTTAGCCAACGTTGCCATAGTGACACTAGCGCGAATTAAAGCCCCTGTTTTATGAATATGCATGTTTTCAAGTTCAGGCAATGTTAATTGCGTACCTACTGATTCTAAATCAATGGCCTGACCGCCTACCATACCCTGAGAACCACTGGCCTTAGTTAAAGCAATAATCATCTTCAAACGACCTTCAGGTGTCGCATTGATGCTAGGATCATTAGCTAATACTTCAAAAGCAAGGGCTTGCAATGCGTCACCCGCTAAAATAGCGGTAGCCTCATCAAAAGCAACATGACAAGTTGCTTTACCGCGCCTAAGATCATCATCATCCATAGCTGGCAAATCATCATGTATTAAAGAATAAACATGGATAAACTCTACTGCGCAAGCAGGACCATCGAGTGCTTCTTGTGCTATACCTAAGGCCTTTCCTGCGCAATAAGTCAACATGGGGCGCATACGTTTACCACCCTCCAACACACTGTAACGCATCGCTTGATGCAGTTTCTGTGGCAGTATCAGTTCATTAGGTAAACGTTCGTCCAACGCTCTTTCGACACGGTTTTGACAAAGACTGAAATATTCTTTTAATGCATTACTCATCGGTGAAGGGCTCCAAGCTGTGATTGCCGTTTTTTTCTAATAAAATTTGAACTTTCTGCTCAGCTTCTTGCAAAGCTTTTTGACAGACTCGAGTCAGTGTAACTCCACGTTCAAAAGACTTTAATGACTCTTCCAAAGAAACATCACCTTGCTCTAACTGATTAACCAGTAGTTCGAGCTCTGCAAGTGAATCTTCAAATGAAGCCGTAATTTTCTTTCTGGTCATGGTATTGTTTTTAGTGGGTATAGTTATGCACGCATTATATCTGAAAATTAGCTAAAGCATTTATCGTTCACATGCTCATCACTCATCGAAACACATATAATTGCAAGGCATCTTGTCCAATAACTATTGTTTTAGGACGCCGCAGGGACAGGTCGCGACCTGTCGCGTGTGCCGAATAATAGCTTTTAGAATAGGGTAACTACAATTCCCTAGTCGCACTAAACTTAATATCTGGCCAACGCTCTTCAGTCAATTGCAGATTCACTCGGCTATTAGCTAAATAAACTAAATAACCACCGCCATCTTCAGCTAAGTTTTCAAATGTCTTTCTCTTAAACTCTTCCAACTTAACTGAATTATCTGAACTCACCCAACGTACTGTTGAAATCGCAATCGCGTCATAAACACATTCAACATTATATTCACCTTTAAGTCGGAACGCGGTGACATCAAACTGCAAGATACCTACGGCACCTAAAATTAAATCATTATTTTTTAAAGGCTTAAATAACTGCGTAGCGCCCTCTTCTGTTAATTGCACCAAACCTTTTTGCAGGGCTTTGGCTCTTAACGGATCTTTTAAGATGACTCGGCGAAATAATTCTGGCGCGAAATAAGGAATACCGCCGTATTTAAGCACTTCACCTTGCGTAAAGGTATCACCGACTTGAATAGTTCCGTGATTATGTAAACCAATAATGTCGCCAGGATAAGCTTCTTCTACACTTTTTCGAGTATCTGCCTGAAAAGTGATAGCATTAGCAACTTGCACGCTTTTACCTAAACGCACATGATAAACCTTCATGCCTTTATCAAACTTGCCCGAACAAACCCTTAAAAAAGCGACTCTATCTCTATGTGAAGGGTCCATATTGGCTTGAACCTTAAAGACAAAACCGCTAAATTTATCTTCAGTAGGATTTACTTCACGTTGCTCTGAGGCTCTGGGTCTAGGTGACGGTGCATATTCAGCAAAAGCGTCGAGCAATTCAATAATACCGAAATTATTAATAGCCGAACCAAAGAAAACAGGCGTTAACAGACCAGCTAAATAATCATCCAGATTAAACTCATGACTAGCGCCTTTGACTAAATCGATTTCTTCACGTAATTCATCAGCTTGCTCACCAAGCAATTCATCTAGCTTAGGATTATGTAAACCTTTGAGCACTTCAGCTTCGGCAATTTTGCCGCCATGCTGTGCGCTGAATAAATGTATTTCATCTTTATATAAATGATAAACACCCTTAAAACGCTTGCCCATACCAATTGGCCAAGTCATCGGTGCGCATTTGATTTTTAATACCGTCTCAACTTCATCCATAAGTTCGATAGGTTCACGTCCTTCCCTATCGAGCTTATTAATAAACGTCAATATAGGCGTGGTACGCAGGCGACACACTTCCATCAATTTAATTGTGCGCTCTTCAACACCTTTGGCAACATCTATCACCAATAAAGCAGAATCTACCGCTGTTAAGGTACGGTAGGTGTCTTCAGAAAAGTCTTCATGACCAGGTGTGTCGAGTAAATTAATAATGCAATCATTATGTTCAAACTGCATGACCGAGGTCGTCACCGAAATACCCCGCTCTTTTTCCATTTCCATCCAGTCAGAAGTGGCATGACGCGCAGCTTTTCTACCCTTTACTGAACCGGCTAATTGAATAGCACCCCCAAATAATAGGAGTTTTTCAGTAATGGTGGTTTTACCCGCATCGGGGTGAGAAATAATAGCGAAAGTACGACGTCGCTGCAGTTCTGAAAGATTTTCTGACATGCTGTGATTGATAAACCGAATTTACTTAAAGCCGTGAATTATAACTTATTATTAAAGGTCATGTATTTTCAATCATGACAAATCTTTAATCATATTATCAACTGATGTTACGCAGTAACGTCTTTTTATTCTCGTTTGCCGCGCTGAGCACCGCAGGTTTTGTTGGGATTAGCCCGAAGGCGCGCGGCATGGATGCCGCCTTTTCTTTGGATACTTTCTT
>CAIVGC010000316.1 GCA_903905335.1 uncultured Methylococcaceae bacterium | reverse complement strand
ATTATCAAGTTATCCAATGAAAGAAATGTAACTAAAATTGTTATGGGTAAGCCTAGCCGACGTGGTTGGAAACGTTGGCTGTTAGGCTCATTGGTCGATAGTCTAATTAGCGATGCGCACAATATCAATTTCTACCTACTGGGCAGCCCTAGATTTGAGAAACTAAACAAAGATAAAACAGATAACCTACTATATCGAAAAAATTCATTACCGGGACTGAGTGTTAAACTAAGCTCCAGAAAAAATAAAACCTGGACTTATTTCGGTGCCTTAGGCGTAACGATTATCAGCACTCTGCTGGCTTATCTGATGTTAGGTAGCTTTGAGCTGGCTAATCTCATTATGGTGTTTTTACTGGGCGTGGTATTTATTGCCACTCGATTCGGTCGTGGTCCTTCCATCTTTGCTTCTTTCCTAGTCGTTGCCATATTTGATTTCTTTTTTGTTCAGCCTTACTTTAGCTTTTCGGTCAATGACAGTCAGTATTTAGTTACCTTTATAGCTATGCTCACTGTAGGTATCTTAATCAGCAACTTAATGGCTAATGTAAGCTCCCAAGCCAAGGTAGCCTCACATCGAGAACGCCGGGCTTTGGTACTCTATGCCATGAGCCGCGACATGACTGCCGGCCAAAATGAGGAGGAAATTCTGCGTTCAGCCGTGCATCATCTTTACACAGAATTCAGCAGCCAAAATGTCATTCTTTTTCCCGACAGCAATGGTCGCATTATTTACCCTAGTAGTCCCAGTCTACCTGAATCCCTTCATGCCGCTGACTTAAGCGTAGCGCAGTGGGTAATGGATCATAATGAGATTGCCGGACAAGGCACACATACTTTACCAGGTGCCGAGGCTGTGTATTTTCCCCTCAGTATCAAAACCTCGACACTAGGAGTTTTAGTACTATTGCCGGTCAATTTGCGACGTATATTTCTCCCCGAACAAAAAAAACTATTAGAAACCTTTCTAGGTCAGATTGCTCAAGCAATTTCGCGTGTACGTCTGACCGAGCAAGCAAGAACAGCCCAAGTAGAAATAGAAGCCGAACGCTTACGCAATTCCCTACTTAGCTCAATTTCTCATGACTTGCGCACCCCACTAAACACCATCGTAGGTTCCGCTAGTACCTTAGTCGAAGAAGACCAAGCCTTACAAGCCGATGATAAGTTAGAACTGTGTCGAGCCATTTATGACGAAGGTTTGCGTATGGCAAGTTTAGTCAATAATATCTTAGATATGGCTAAATTAGATGCGGGCGCTGTAGAGCTCAACAAACAAGACACTCCGCTAGAAGAAATTATTAGCACGGTATTAACACGGTTACAAAAGCGGCTAACAGAACGACAAGTTACCGTTAAATTACCACCGGGTATGCCGATGCTTTATGCAGATGCCCTAATGATTGAACAAGTATTAATTAATCTATTAGAAAATGTGCTGCGTTATACACCAGAGCAAAGTCCTATAGATATTAGTGCGAAAACTTCTGAAACTACCATAGACATTGCGATAACTGATCAAGGCCCTGGCATTCCTGTTGGCTTAGAAGACAAACTGTTTGAAAAGTTTTACCGCGTACACCATGAAGCCGCACAAAGTGGTGTGGGTCTAGGTTTATCAATATGCAAGGCTATTGTTATGGCACATGGCGGTAGTATCCACGCGCAAAATCGGATCGGGGGAGGCGCCGTTTTTAGCTTTAGCCTACCTAAAAACATAGGATGACATGGACTCCAGCTATTTACGCATCAAAAATCAGACACTAAAAACAATCCCAACCTATTTGTGTAACAGTCGTTATCTATGGCTACCAACTTAAGATGGGACAAGATAATATTTTAATACTTTTATCGTTCGCACCCTCTGTGTTCAGAGTTATATGCATTCTCAATGTACGTCATTCCGGCATGGGCTGCCAGAATCTCGACTTCCGGGATGTATAAAGATTACCATTCATGGCGCGGGATACCGGCTTCCCGACCGGCATAACGAGTTACTTTTGTATAGCGATGAGTTAATAGACTCTTAGTACTATCCCACCTTAAGTTGATAGCCTTATTGATTATGTTGAATCTGTTTTTTGACAGCCCCTCAATAAATGTCTTCTTTAATTCAATATTACAGAAACTGTTTCTTGTGACAAGCTGTGACAATTCAAATCTGGCTTTAATGCTTTTTCAGGTTCATTATT
>CAIVGC010000315.1 GCA_903905335.1 uncultured Methylococcaceae bacterium | reverse complement strand
TAGAAAGTCATCTTAAAGCTGGTAACCAACAAGTTATTGAAGGCCAAGAATTGGTCTATGGCCAAAGTATTACAGATGGTTGTTTATCCTGGGATGACACTGTACCTTTATTAAAGTCTCTAGCACTAGCGGTACAAAAACGCAGAACCATCGATAGTAATCGGAGCTTAAAGGTATGATTATTTATGTTAATGGTGAAGAGCATCACTATGCAGAAAATACCAGTGTCGCTGATGTCATTGCAGACTTGGGTTTAACTAGTAAAAAAATTGCTGTTGAATTGAATAAAGAAATTTTACCTTTCCAATATTATGCCAATCAGATGATGCAAACAGAAGATCGCTTAGAAATTGTTCATGCTATTGGCGGTGGTCAAGAAGATACTTTTGTACTCGCCGGTGTCACTTATTATTCGCGCTTGTTGGTTGGTACGGGTAAATATAAGGACATGGAAGAAACACGTCTGGCTATTGAAGCCAGTGGCGCTCAAATTGTAACCGTCGCTATTAGACGTACTAATATTGGTCAACATCAAGGTGAACCTAATTTGCTAGATGTTATTTCTCCCGATAAATATACTATTTTGCCAAATACCGCCGGTTGTTATACCGCTGAAGAAGCCGTACGTACTTGTCGTTTAGGACGGGAATTATTGGGCGGTCATAAATTGGTTAAGCTGGAAGTCTTAGCGGATCAAAAAACACTATTCCCTGATGTTGCCCAAACTTATATCGCGGCTGAAATGTTGGTTAAAGAAGGCTTTGATGTCATGGTTTATACCAATGATGATCCTATTGCCGCTAAACGCTTAGAAGACATTGGTTGTGTCGCAGTCATGCCTTTGGCGGCTCCTATAGGTTCAGGTTTGGGTATTCGTAATCCTTATAATATTCTTACCATCGTTGAAAATGCACGCGTACCTATTTTAGTCGATGCAGGTGTGGGTACAGCTTCTGATGCGGCTATTGCTATGGAATTGGGTTGTGCCGGTGTATTAATGAATACCGCTATTGCTGAAGCTAAAAATCCTATATTAATGGCAACGGCCATGCGTAAAGGTATTGAAGCCGGAAGAGCAGCTTATTTAGCCGGACGTATGCCCAGAAAACGCTTTGCCTCTGCTTCATCGCCTATTGATGGTTTGTTTTTCTAATTATGATGGATTTAGCTCAAACGCTGCCCCAAAGAATTCGTAGTTTTATACGTAGGCAAGGTCGTCTTACCCCTGGGCAAGAAGTAGCCTTGGATCAGTATTGGCCTCAATATGGCTTAGAGCCAGTCGTAGACTACGACTTTAGCCAAGTATTTGGCCGTCAAGCGCCTTTGATTGTAGAAATCGGTTTTGGTAATGGTGATAGCCTAGCCAAAATGGCGGCAGCTAATCCAGATCATGATTATATTGGTATTGAAGTTCATAAGCCGGGTGTGGGTCATTTACTGATATTGTTACATGAGCAAGGTTTAACGAATGTTAGAGTTTATTGCCATGATGCTATTGAAATTTTAGAACAAAAAATACCTGATCATAGTCTAGCAGGCCTGCATTTATTTTTTCCTGATCCCTGGCATAAAAAGAAACATCATAAGCGTCGTATAGTACGACCTAGTTTTGTCGACTTATTGAATAAAAAACTGCAAGTGACTGGTTACTTTCATGCTGCTACCGATTGGCAGCATTATGCCGAGTCTATGTTGGAAGTTTTATCGGCCAGTGAGGGTTTAAAAAGTACCAGTCTTACTCAAGATTATTGCGAGCGTCCAGACTATCGTCCGCTTACTAAGTTTGAACAGCGCGGTTTACGCTTAGGTCATGGCGTCTGGGATTTGATTTTTCGTAAAGTATAATTTGTGCTTTATACAAATAAGTCATCACTTATTTAGATAACCATACTTTTTAAGCGTTTGATAGGCGACATTCAATAGCTTGGATTCTTCTTCGGCAACTTGTTTTAATTTATCGGCTAAGTTACTAACTTTATCAGGATGACAAGCACTCATTTTTTGTTTAAATGCCCACTTAATCTGGCTAGGTGAGGCGTTTGCAGGTAAATTTAGTAATTGTAAGCATAATAGTGCATTACTTCTTAATGCATTTAATTTATCGTTAAAAGCTTGCGCTGGGCTCGCCTTTTCTTGATAGGGATTGGTCGGTGCTGACTGTGCACGATAGGTTTGCTCATAATTTGCGTTTCTAAATGGCGGTGGCTCTGGTTTTTTTCTTTTCTTATCATATAAATGCCATTTTATGATACATAGGCCATAGCCTAGTGTGAAAAAAGCCGTAGACCATAGTAGCTGTTCAATCAACCATGCTTTACTCCACAAGGGTGAATTTATCATCGTCTGGGAAATAATCGATAGTCCTGCTCCCATGCCACCGTACCAACGGGCAATTTTTGTGGCAGTTGTTTTATTTTTGCCTATCAAACCGTAAGTTAAGATATAAAAAACTAGTAAACTCAATGCTATTAGCAGAGCGGTATCTATTAAAGTTTTATCTTTATGGATTGCTATGAGCGCAGGTACTGGAGCAGGCGCACTCTGTTTTGTTGCTTGAATAATGACTTCAGGTTTTGTTACTTTCTTAATGGAAATCGTAGCACAATTTTTATAACTGACCGCTAAACAGGCTTTTGTCAGTTCTTGTGCGGCAGCGATTTGTTCAGCCGACATGGTTTTGGCATAAGTATCACGATCTTTTAGTGCATGATCTTCACCCTGTGCCGCAGCAAGGTCTATCCACATGAGTCCTAGTGCCGCATCTTTGGCAATACCTTGTCCATTTTGATATAGCGTACCAAGATTGAATTGTGCTTCGGCTTGGCCTTGAGCTGCCGCAAGTTGATACCATTTAACTGCTAGACTGTCATTTTGCGGAATACCTTGACCTTGATGGTATAAAGTTCCGAGTAAGGCTTGTGCGTTTGAATTGCCTTGTGCCGCAGCAAGTTGAGACCATTTAAGCGTTTCTATGTAATCCTGGGGTACACCCTGGCCTTGATAATAGAGTGCGCCTAGTAAAGATTGCCCATAAGCATCGCCTTGGGTAGCTGCCAGTCGAAACCATTTACCCGCTTCAATATAATCTTGAGGCACACCGAGTCCGTATTGATAGAGGGTTCCTAGTAACGATTGTCCAAAAGCATCACCTTGTGAGGCTGCCAACTGAAACCATTTAAGTGCTAGTACATAGTCTTGATGCACGCTCAAACCATATTGAAACATAATGCCGAGATTGCGCTGCGCCTCTGCGACACCTTGATCAGCAGATAATTGAAACCATTTAACGGCAGCGCTGTAATCTTGAAGTACACCTTGTCCTTGGCTGTACATATTACCTAAGTTAAATTGCCCCTGTGCATTACCTTGATTAGCGGCAAGCTCAAACCATTTAACGGCTTCCGTGTAACTTTGTGTGACGCCTAAGCCTTGGTAATACAGAGTGCCAACATTGACTTGTGCGTTAGCATCACCTAGTTGTGCTTGTTCCATTTGGCTGGCCGCATCTGCTCTAACCGTACTTGAAAATAATAAATAGGCGGTTAAAAGAAGCATGTTGATTATGTTCATCGTTTTCTAAAATAGGATAATCAGGCTATGTTTTTAATAAAGTCAGTAGCATAACAAAATTGTATAAATCATGTTAAATACCAATTATTTGCTTGGATTTATCTTTCTTG
>CAIVGC010000314.1 GCA_903905335.1 uncultured Methylococcaceae bacterium | reverse complement strand
GGTAAGGGTGGTTTTTTGATTATTGGGTTGCAATCTACTTATTAGGCATAACGACACTATCTTGCCAATATTTAAGGATTGATGTTGTTTTATGTATTAATACGTTAACGGAGTTATTTTATCACTGTAGGCTGCAATCAAATAAATAAAGTCAAGACATACGATTATAAAAAAGATTTTTTCCTATGTTCTATAGTGGACCCAGAAATCAGGACAATGGTTTAAGCTATGCTCTGTTGAAATTGAGAAGCATAAAATGAGCGAAAGCAAACGAAAGGTTTTTACGGGGTCTCAAAAAGCCAAGATTGCCTTGGAAGCGGTTAGAGGAATAAAGACGATTAACGAGATTGCACAGGATCACAACGTGCATCCTACCCAAGTTGGTCAATGGAAAAAGGAATTAATGGATAATGCAGGCAGCCTGTTTGATGTTAAACGAGGGCCGAAGCTTACCAATACCCAGAACGATCCAGATCGTCTGTATGCCAAAATTGGGCAGCTGAATATGGAATTGGATTGGCTAAAAAAAAAGTCTGGACTCAGTCTATAGAAGAACGCCAATCATGGATAACGCAAGATGAGACGCTGGCGCTATCCCTGCAATGCAAATTGCTAAAGGTTAATCGCTCCGTAGTGTATGCCCATAAAAATCGTGTATTGAAAAGCGTTGATAAAAAGGAAAGCTTATTATTAGAGTTGCTTGATGAAGAATATACGCGACATCCCTTTTATGGTTCGCGGCGTATGACGAAATACTTATGTGGCCTTGGGCACAAAGTTAATCGCAAGCGAGTTCAGCGCTTAATGCAAACACTAGGCTTGGTCGGTATGGCACCTGGGCCCAACACCAGTAAGGCGCATCCGCAGCACAAGATTTATCCCTATTTGTTAAGAGGCGTCGACATCATTCGCCCTAATCAAGTATGGAGCACAGACATTACTTATATACGATTACCCCATGGCTTCGTTTATTTGGTGGCCATCATTGACTGGTATAGCCGTAAGATACTTTCTTGGCGGCTATCGAATACTATGGATGCTGGGTTCTGTGTCGACTGTTTGGAGGATGCTATCAGGGCTTACGGCACGCCTGAAATCTTCAATAGCGACCAAGGATCACAATTTACCAGTGATGTATTTACTGGAATATTAATTGAAAACGCCATTACGATCAGTATGGATGGACGTGGCCGAGCTCTGGACAATATTTTTACCGAAAGGCTCTGGAGAACGGTTAAATATGAAGACATCTATTTGAAGAAGTATGACTGCGTACAGCACTTGCTACTGGGATTGAACGATTATTTCGTATTTTATAATGAAGAACGGCTCCATCAATCATTGAGTTATAAAACACCCAGCATGGTCTACCAAACAGCCACGGGCGGCGGTGCAAAAATTTTGGATAAATATGGAAAGATAGAAATATCAGTTCCAGTATAAAAAATGGGACAGCGCCATTCAGCTGGAGTATGAACAGGGATCTATCTTAAATTAATGTTTTTTTTGTCTGGACAATGGGGTCCACTTTAGACTCAACTCGCACCAAAACGGCTAACGGAGGTTCATCAGCCAAAGCGATGGATTACACCTTGCGGCGCTGGGCAAGTTTTATCAGTTATGCTGAAACAGGACATCTGCTAATTGACAATAATCCGGTTGAAAATGTCATTCGCCCCATCGCCTTAGGAAAAAAGAACTGGCTATTTGCAGGCTCAGAACGTGCAGGTCAAAGAGCCGCTGCTATTCAGAGTTTGCTG
>CAIVGC010000313.1 GCA_903905335.1 uncultured Methylococcaceae bacterium | reverse complement strand
GGTGATGGCAAAGAGAAATGCGGATTATATCAGTGTAAGATCTTTCAATCGTTCTGTCATCAGTTTAGAACAAAGTTGGTTACGTACAAAAGCAAACAGTTTTGCAGCGTTTAAAAAAGTGTTGGATATGCGTGGCAATACTTCCAATAACACTGTGTATGCTGATGCAGAAGGAAATATTGGTTACTGGCATGGAAATTATATTCCGGTACGCGATGCAAAATATAATTGGGCAAAGCCTGTTGATGGAACAATTGCTGCAACCGAATGGAAAGGATTGCATGCTGTTGATGAAATTGTTCATTTAATAAATCCTTCAAATGGTTGGTTGCAAAATTGTAATTCAACACCATTTACTGTTGCAGGAATGAATAGTCCGAAGAAGGAAAATTTTCCAAGATATATGGCACCCGATGGAGAAAATTTTCGTGGCATAAACGCAGTGAGAGTTTTGGCGAAAGAAAAAAAGTATACTGTTGATAAAGTGATTGCTGCAGGTTATGATACTTATTTAGCATTTTTCGAAAAATTAATTCCAGCATTGATTGATGGATACAACGCTTTACCAGAAAGCGATTCATTAAGATCATATTTAGAAGATCCGATTGAAATGATGAAAGATTGGGATCTGCGTTCAGGCGAAAATTCTGTTGAAACTTATAGTGATACGATCTATTGCCATCCATGGCAACTGGTTTCCGGCAGTCCATGCCGGAATGACGGCTTACCCACTATCATTCACTTAGAGTCATATTTAGGAAAGATATCTAGTTAAAATATTGGAAGTACAAGCTATCCTAGCGCAACTATAACTTAGGGTTTACCCGAGTCCAGATTGCCGAGACAACCAAAAGTCCTGCATCATGGAGCCTATGCAATCGATTTAGACTTCCCGACACCGGTCATTGGCAAAGTATTACTATAGATCCAAAGCGGCGATAGGATCGCAGAATAAAATAGATCTGTCAGAACGAGTTTTTCTTCAGTAACCATTCAAATTGCTCAATCGGCACGGGCTTACTGAACAAATAACCTTGAAAGAGCTGACAATCATGCTGTTCTAAGAAAACGCGCTGGTCTTCCGTCTCCACGCCTTCAGCAATAACCTCTATTTTTAATTTCTTAGCCATGACAATGATGGTTTCCACAATGATGGTATCATCTTGGTGGATTGATATGTCACGTACAAAACTCTGGTCAATCTTAAGCTGATCCAGTGGCAATTTTTTGAGACTGGATAGTGAAGAGTAACCTGTACCAAAATCGTCCATGGAAAAGCGCACGCCAATTTTACGAAGTTCCTTCATTTTAAAGATGGTATCGTCAATATCATCAAGCACTAAACTTTCTGTCAGTTCCAACTTAAGCTTATCCGGGTTAATAGCATTTTGATTCAGAATTAGAAGCACTTGTTCTATAAAGTCGGTCTGATAAAACTGACGTGAGCTGACATTAACGGCCAGTTGCAAATGCTGAGCATGCTCATTGGTTTCCCAGATTTTGATTTGTTTACAAGCCGTTTCCATCACCCATTGGCCAATAGCCAATATCAATCCAGTTTCCTCAGCCAATGGAATGAACTCTGCTGGAAGCACCAAGCCATGCAAGGGATGTTGCCAACGGATCAGTACCTCGGCACCGATAATCTTACCGTTATGATGAACTTGCGGCTGGTAATAGAGTATAAATTGATCTCCCAGCAGTGCCTGCCGCAAATCTTCTTCCAGTGTCGCGCGGGCATTGATGCTGGCCTGCATTTTTGGATCGAAGAAACGCAAGGCATTACGACCCGATGCCTTGGCCTGGTACATGGCAATATCGGCCTGTTTCAACAACTCATCGCTAGATTGTTTTTGACCGTTAAATAAAATGGCTCCAATGCTGGGTGTACTGTGATATTCATGCGTAGCAAGCTGATAAGACAGATTAAGAATGGCTAGTATATTAGTGCCAATCATTTCAGTTTGGGTTGCCGCTTCAAGGGCTTGCTCACTCAAATCTTCCAACATCACTACGAATTCATCACCCCCCAGACGAGCAACGGTGTCGCCTTCACGTACACTGGATTGAAGGCGCTGCGCAACCTGTTGTAGTAGTAAGTCGCCCATGCCATGGCCGAGAGTATCATTAAGCATTTTGAAATTATCTATGTCAATAAACAGCAAGGCGCCTTGTCGGCCACTGCGATGACTTGACGCTAATGCTGGTTTTAATCGATCTAGTAGTAGTCGCCTATTAGGTAGATCGGTCAGGGGATCATAGAAGGCTAGGCGTTCAATTTTATCGACTGCTGCCTTCTTTAGTGTGATATCACTGACCGTCGCTACGTAATTAGAAATAATGCTGTCTTTATCTTTCACAGCGGTAATGGTGAGATTCTCTGGATAGATTTCACCATTCTTACGTTGGTTCCAGATTTCACCCTGCCAAGTCCCGGTGCTATCAATACTCTCCCAAATGGTCGCATAAAAATTTGCATCATGACGGCCTGATTGAAGTATCCTCGGATTCTTACCGATGAGCTCTTCTGCTGTGTAACCGGTGATCTGGGTGAGGGCGTTATTGACACGGATGATATTCTTGTTAGCATCAGTGACCATCATGCCTTCTTGTGATTCAAAGGCAGTGGCAGCGATGCGCAGATCTTCCTCTGCCTGCTTGCGCAGGGTAATGTCCGTATGTGTACCTATCATACGCAAGGGCTTGTCATCCTCGCTACGACTTACCACCATACCTCGACCTAATATCCATTTATAGCTAGCATCCTTGCATTTTAAACGATATTCAACAACATAAATTGCCGTTTCGCCATTCAGGTATGCTTGCATAGTTTTAGCGACATAAGATTGATCATCATGATGAATACGCGTTAACCATTCTTGGTTTGTCGGCAAAATATCATCTTCAGAATACCCCAGCATCTCTTTCCAGCGTTTAGAATACAAGGCCTTATCTGTTTGGATGTTCCAATCCCAGACACCGTCACCAGAACCTTCAATCGCGAATTTCCAGAGCTGCTCGGATTCGTGCAGTAGGTTATCCATTTTTTTTTGTTCACTTATATCCTGGCTACTACACACTATTCTCAAAGGATTTTGCAGCTCGTCGTATTGTAGGCCACCTGAACCACGGATGTGGCGAACTATGCCGTCTGAAGCAATGATACGAAAATCAAGATACGTTGGCTCCATTCCGTTTCGGCAGTCAACTATCCAAGTCTCCAAAGAGGCGCGGTCATCGGGATGGATCAGCGCGATTAGGGCTTTTATGGAGTGGTCAAATGTTTCGTGGGTAACGCCAAAAATTTTATACATCTCCTCCGAAAAAAGGATGCTGTTGTTCGCCAAATCGACCGACCAACTGCCAATATGGGCAATGGCTTGTGATTCGGACAACACGCGTTCTTTGTTTTGTAATTGTAGATGGGTCTGTTCTATTTTCTCGATCAGGTGGGCATTATCCAGTGCAATGGCAGCGTGCGAGGCCAGCAGTTCGGTCATGGCACTATTTTCAATCGTGAAGACTCCTGGTGACAGTCGGTTTTCCAAGTACAATATGCTAAGCATGTCTTTTTTACTGCTTTTATTGATGATGGGCAGGCAAAGCACTGAATGTAAACTTAACTGTTGCACTACAGGGTCGTTCTGGAAATTTATGTCGGTACTCGCATCGGTAAGCACTATTTTTTCTTGGGTGCGAGATACGTAATTGACGATGCCCTGGCTGATGCCGGTCGCTAGTGACAGGCTGTAGTTTTTAAAATTAGTATCTTGTTTTTTACCGACATGGCTTTCTGCCACAATAAATAGCTCGCTTTGCTTCTTGCTTAGCAAATAGCCATGCTGTGCACCAGAACTTTCCAGCCCTATCTTCAGGATTTTTTGCAGTAGCTGTCCTAGGTTGAGTTCAGCAGATAATTCTTGTGTCGCTTTTGTCAGGTAGTTAATATCGAGATTGGGTAGGGTGGACAAGTCCATAACTTTGCCTGAGTTGTTCAGACCAGCCCAAGCTTTATTAGTTGAGGAAAGATCGTTATATTTATGTAACTTGTGGCCCATGCTATCGGCATTGCAGGCTTGATACAGTCGCAGTGTCTCGGCATGGTAGATTGCATCACTGCCCATTGATACGGGGTTTGTCAGCAGGTTACTTAGGCTTTCGAACAGGTGTCCGGAAAGTAAGATATATTCTTGTGTCTGAGCTTCGTCTATGGCATCTAAATACAGGTTGCGGGCCATACGTGTCTCGCCTTTGGCACGGGCTATTTCTGCGTGAATAAAGGCCAAATAAGGTTTTAGTAATGGTCCCAGTTTTGCCCAGGTCTCGATCTTTTGCAGAAGCAGCGCGATTTCAGTTTCAATATCTGCCCATATGATATTGGGTAAACGTAAACGATTAAGAATGCGAAAAACAAACCACAAGCGTTTTAGCACATTATCGGTCAGCCCCTGCAGATAACGTTCGACAGCGGCCAATGAAGTCGCAGCAGCCTCATAGTCACCTAAATAGAACTGACTGATGCCCAGCAGCACAAAATAACTGCCGGAAGCTGCAACGTAATTTTCCGATTCCCAACGTTTGAGTGTTTCCTCCATTGCCACGGGCTGGTAATCCAGTTTCATCGGCGCTACCCAACCCGCCATTACAGCCTCTGCTAGGGCAATCGAAAAAGGCAGTTGGTTTTTACGCGAGAATTTTAAACACTCGTCGACGATATTTTCGACGCTGTGTAAATTCTTGCCTTGAACGAGTAAACTCCACATCAGTGGGCCGTAGGAAAGCCCGGCGTTATAGAGGTCGCCACAGTTTTTGCCGCATTGAATAGCTACTAAGCAGTAGTCGGCAATGGCTTTCGGGTGGCTACGCGAGTGCATGTTGCACCAGACTATGCCATTCATGCCGCGCGTGGCCCCGAAGGTATTTGGATATTTGGCACATAAATCGTGAGCTAAGTCCTGATAACGGAATGCAGCCTCGAATTTTCCCTGTTCGCCCAGGTTGAGTCCCATGATGGAAAATGAATAGATGACTGATTCATCCATGCCACCTGTTAGGCAAAGTTGGGTGGACTGTGCGGCTGACAGGTAGAGTTGGGCTACCAAACCGGACATATAGAGGTCTGGAATCAGCTCGCTGTAAAAAGCGAGTTCAAGCTTACTTTTGCGCTCTTGAGTAAAGGGCATATCCAAAATAGTGTTCCACACATCCCCTTGTGCTTCAATCTCTGTCATCAAAGCCTGCATTTGCCGCCGTGCTTCTGCCGAATCAGTGGCTATGGCTTTGTCGAAATAGGCTAAGCCACGGTTAGCGGTCTCAATGGCTTTATTAAAGTTGCCGAAAGAGGACAGCGAGGTCGTCTGTTCTGCTAGTGTTTCAGCTTTGTCAAGATCACTAAGGGCATGTTTAATAAGCTGATTAATAAGCGCTTCAGACACTTCATAGCGGCCACACATCAAACTGGTTTTGGCCAGTTTTTGAAAGATTTTAAAGGTCATCTCATAGGCACTTTCCCAGCAATCTGGCGGCAACGTATCATGGGCAGTAAGAAAAAAGTCATTGGCGGCATCACTGGCCAGTGCGGTAATTGCCTTGTTTCCGGCATAAAAATTAAGGTCCGCCAAACGATAAAGCAGGGCTGCCTCCAGATCCGCTGGGCGTCCTTTATTAAGATGCATCACGATGTCGAAAAGATTATCCTGAGCTTCCATATTGTTGTCTTTCGGTATCTTGTCCAGCAGGCGATTGCCGATGTTCCAGTGGATATTGAGACGCAACTGTTCATCAACTTGCCGAAGCACTGCTTTCTGCACCCGATCATGGACAAATTGCAATTCGTATTTATGCTCCAGCAACATGCCAAGCCTGAGTGTTGGTTTCAGATTTTCAAACAGTTGCGCCAAATTGATGTCGAGGATCAACGCCACATCGGCCGCCGAGAAACGGTTACCCAAGCACGCGCAGTAGTCGAGGATATGTAAAGTGGCAGACGGCAAGGCGCGTATTTTGGCACTGAATAATTCAACCACGCTGGCTGGCATTTTGGTGTCACGAATTTTGTTTATATCCCATTGCCAATGCTGTTGTTCGTCCGTGTACAATAGGTTCTCGTCATATAGCCAAGCTAGACTTTCGCTGACAAACAGCGGATTGCCCTCTGTCAAACTTGCGATAAACTCAGATAGTGAGGCCGTGTTTTTCAATGATGAGTCCAGAATATACGCAACCATTTCGTGGCAGTCATCTTCGCCTAAAGCCTCCAGCCGAATTTCCTGCAAGGGGTCTTTACGTTGGCGAGTTGCGTTAATCAATTTGATGAGCGGATGCTCTGCATCTACCTCATTGTGGCGGTAGGCGCCTAGGAAAAATAAAAAGGGATGTTCTAGTTGATTTACGAAAATGCTTTGCAAAAAATCGAAGGTGGCGGTGTCGCACCATTGCAAATCATCAATAAACAGCACCAGAGGATGCTCTGCATCGGCTAGGCAAATAAGAAAGTTGCCTAACAAGTTATTAAAGCGGTTACGTGCTTCAACAGGTGGTAAGGGTGCCACTTCAGGTTGCACACCGATAATAAATTCAAGTTCGGGCACCACCTGGATAATAACGCGACCCAAGTTACCCAAGGTATTGAGGATTCGGGTCTGCCAGTGTGTCACCTGGGCATCACTTTCGGTGAGAAAGATGCGTACCAAATTGCGTAGTGCCTGGATCAGAGAGCTGTAAGGTATATTTTTATGGTATTGATCGAACTTGCCCGAAGTAAAGTAGCCGCGATGTTGTATCAGCGGTTTTTGTAACTCTTGAATTAGTCGGGTTTTGCCGATACCGGAAAGACCAGAAATGAACACGGAACGAAAGTTGCCGTGAATGACTTCATCGTATTCGCGTTGGATCAACTCACACTGCGCATGGCGACCGACCATTTTGGAAATGAAAATGATACGTTTGGTGCGATCGCAAGAGCCGACGGTAAATTCTGTACAACCGCCGGTTGCATTAAACTCATCACGACAGCGGACTAGGTCTACTAACAGTCCATAGGTGCTTTGATAGCGTTTCTCCGGTTGCTTGCTCACCAGTTTCTGGACAATTTTGCTGAGTTGGGTCGGGATTTTATGGTTGCTTTGATGCGCTTTTGGTATGTCTTCGGCCAGATGCGAGTGAATCAGTTCTAGCGGATCGGTGTAAAAAAAAGGCAGCTTGCCGGTGAGCAGTTCGTAGAATACGATACCCAATGAATACAGATCGGTGGAAAAGTCGACCCGATAATTGATGCGCCCAGTTTGCTCCGGTGAGGTATAAGCCAGCGTGTTACGGACAAACTCAGGGTTGTAGATGAAATGACTGACATTACGGATGTCCAGCGGTGTAATGAAATCGGTAAAATGTACAGTGAGGGTGTTTTGCTGGACCAGGATGTTGTTAGGTTTGATACCGCCGTGGGTGATGCCAGCCTCATGCACTGCCTCCAAGGTGTCTGTTAGGTTGCAGGCGATTATGAAAAAATCAGCCAGATTAATCTTTTTTCGTTCTGCCATCCAATCAGTTAAAGAGTGTCCTGCAAACCATGGATTCACGATAATCTGTATGCCACTGTCCAAATCAATGGCTGTTGGCATAAGGGCGCGTGGATCATGGAATACCTTGAGGCGCTCGACTTTTTCTTGTAAATAGAACAATCGGTTATGCGAGTCAGAATGCGCCTTGAGTAGTTTGAGTACTAGAGGCTGGTCTGGCCGAAGCTTATGATAGCCCCTATATACCTGCGATAGCAGGCTCTCGCCGAGTTTTTCGATGAGTACGTAGGATTGTAAATAGGGGATATTGGGTATTATGTCTTTAGTGGTTACCATGAAAAATGTGTAGTCTTAATCAGAGTCGAGAGGGTATTCGATGATGATGGGTTAAGTAAACAAGGGGGCAATTGGATAGAGGTTCTTATAAAGGTTGCGGGATTTCTCAAGAGTTGCATAGGCTAATCGTAACTTCTCATTTTTGCATTTCCAATGGGTTACTTGGAGTTCATGTAGCAATTCTTTTAGAGTGCGCATTGTGTTCAATCCG
>CAIVGC010000312.1 GCA_903905335.1 uncultured Methylococcaceae bacterium | reverse complement strand
GCAAAAGCCAGCGCAATTCATTACAGCTTGATTGAATCGGCTAAAGCCAATGGATTGGAACCTTACGCGTATTTAACCCAAGTACTCAAGGCATTGCCCTATGCCGATACGGTTGAAAAGATTGAAGCTTTGTTACCGTGGAATTTTAAAAAATAATTTATGCCGAATAAGGCAAGTACGTCGAAAATTAATCGCTTACCTTACTACTCCGTTTATATCGTATAAAGTCATTGCTTAAGATTGGGTTCAAAAGGCTATAAGTGTTGTAAGTTACACAAGTAAAACGCTTAGAGAATAGCGGCAATATAAGGCTTTTGTAAAAAAAGCATGATGAGGTTTTCTATGTTCAGGTTCACTGTTACGTCATTATCTTAGCTGATGGCTTTCAGAGAGAAGAACAGTACATTCGAGTAGATACAGCTGTCTTTAAAATCGAGACTGTTTTCTTTATGCGAGATGAAGCCTTCATTGGCGTATAGCAAGTTGTCTCTGGCGTAAAGAAGGTTTGCCCTGATGTAAAAGAGACCTACTCTAGGTATTGATACCTTACTCAACACTATAGTTAGTTTCCTTTATTGCAAAGCTAGTTGTATCTAGTGCAGATATACATAGTCCTATAGCAAAGCAAGTACTATCTGGAGCGAATTAACGCCCAGTAACCGCTGTTTTTATAGCTACTTTGATTGATTCGAAGTCACAATAATAAAGGACAAACCACGGCTTATGAAGATGCGGGGGCGTGCGCTAATTCTAAAACGGTAACTCGTTCTTTAAGCCGTTGAACGTAACGTATTACGCCGAATGACAAGTATTGGATACTCGGTGAAATGCACTATGCTCAATGCCCTAAAATCACACCTTACCGAGTTTTTAAATTAATTTTATTTTAAAATCATATCGTTAATCTTATCTTGCAAAACTTTATTTAATTTGCAAAACATTATTAAATAATCACACCTACTCTAAATAAATATAGTCAAACTATTCCACTGTCACTGATTTTGCTAAATTACGAGGCTGATCAACATCCGTACCTTTTAACACAGCGACATGATAAGACAATAGCTGTAACGGTATAGTGTAAATAATGGGTGAGATTTCATTTTCAACTTGCGGCATCTTTACAATCTGTACATTAACATCACTAGTTGTCGCTAAAGTTTCATCCATAAATACAATGAGCTGTCCGCCTCTGGCACTCACTTCCTGTATATTAGATTTCAATTTTTCTAATAGACTATTATTAGGTGCTACCGTAATAACCGGCATGTCAGCATCAATCAAGGCTAAGGGTCCATGCTTTAACTCACCAGCAGGATAAGCTTCCGCATGGATATAGGAGATTTCTTTTAACTTCAAAGCCCCTTCCATGGCTATCGGATAATGTGAACCTCTGCCTAAAAATAAAGCATGTTGTTTTTCAGAAAACTGTTCTGCTAAGACTTTAATTTCTTCATTCAATTGCAGTACTTTTTCAATATTGCCTGGTAGACGAAATAATTCCGAAGTAATTTTTTGCTCTACTTGTTCCGTCATTTCAAAGCGTCTACCGATAGCCATAACTAATAGCATCAAAGTCGCTAATTGTGTAGTAAACGCTTTAGTTGAAGCCACGCCAATCTCTGGACCTGCGCGTGTCATTAAGACTAGATCAGACTCTCTGACCAATGAACTTTCAGGCACATTACAAATGGCTAAGGAATATTTAGCACCTAGCTTTTTAGCTTCTTGTAAGGCTGCTAAGGTATCTGCCGTTTCACCCGACTGGGAAATAGTAACGATCAGTGTATCGGGCAGTAAAACAGGATGACGATAACGGAATTCACTGGCAACTTCAATTTGACAGGGAACTCTGGCTAATTTTTCAAACCAATACCGCGCTACAAGACCTGCATGATAGCTAGTACCACAGGCTAAAATCTGTACTGATTTAATATTATCGAACACCTCAGTAGCATTGTGCCCAAAAGCACTTTCTTCTAGGCGATTATTAATAAATCGACCTTCTAGCGTTTGCGAAATCGCAAAGGGCTGCTCATAGATTTCTTTTAGCATGTAATGGCGATAATCGCCCTTATCAACAGAATCAGCCGTCAATTGGCTTTCTTTAATGGGTCGAGTGACTACATCACCGTCGCCATTATAAATCACTAAACTATCTATACTGATTGAAGCTATATCACCCTCTTCTAGGAAGATAAAACGCTGTGTCACTGGTAGCAATGCCGCGACATCAGAGGCGATAAAATATTCACCAATACCCACCCCGATGACTAATGGACTACCTTTACGGCAAGCCACTAAAGTATTAGGTTCGACTGTGCTCATAATGCCTAGGGCATAAGCACCATCTAATGATTTGATAGCGTGCTTAACGGCCTCTAAAAAGCCATCAGTAGATTCCATGGCTTGATAAATTTGATGCACAATGACTTCGGTATCGGTTTCTGACGTAAAGACATAACCACTTTCTTTCAGTGACGTACGTAATTGCTCATGATTTTCAATAATACCGTTATGGACTACTGCAACCGTTTCTCGGCTTAGATGTGGATGTGCATTTGCCGTACTCGGCTTGCCATGCGTTGCCCAGCGAGTATGGGCAATACCAATATTGCCAACGACAGGATCGAGTTGTAATAAATCCTCAAGGCCCTTAACTTTACCTAACTCTCTTTTTCGGTAAATAGTGCCATCATTGATAACCGCTAATCCCGCTGAATCATAGCCGCGATATTCTAGGCGCTTCAAACCCTCCAATAATATGGGTACGATATTACGTTGCGCTATTCCACCTACAATTCCACACATATTATTTTTCCTGTTTAACCGGACGTTGCCAGCTTGAAATAGAAACTTGCTTTGCTCTGCTTAAAGTCAGCTGATGCTCTGGACTGTCTTTAGTAATGGTTGATCCTGCGCCTATGGTGGCATTTTTACCGATAGTGACTGGAGCGACTAATTGACTATCTGAGCCTATAAAAGCGCCATCTTCAATGATGGTTCTAAATTTATTAACGCCATCATAATTACAAGTAATGGTGCCAGCACCAATATTAACGTGACTTCCTACTGTTGCATCACCTATATAACTTAGGTGATTGATTTTACTAGCAGAGGCTATAGATGATTTTTTTATTTCAACGAAATTACCGATATGCACCTGTTCTGCCAAAACAGTTTCAGGACGCAACCTTGCAAAAGGTCCAATCTTACTGCCTAGGCCAACTATTGCATTATCAATAATGCAGTTCGCTAAAATGTCCACATTATCGGCGATTATAGAATTATTGATATAGGTATTAGCACCTATACGCACGTTATTACCGATACTATTTTTGCCTTCTAAAATGACATTAACATCAATAATAATATCAGTACCCAGTGATTCAATAGATCCCCTAAGATCAAAACGTGCTGGATCCATTAAAGTTACGCCCTGCTCCATCAGTAGATATGCTTGTTCACTCTGATAAACCCTTTCTAAGTGACTTAACTGAATACGATTATTTACACCTAAGACTTCATCAACGGATGAAGGCTGACTCGTTATGATTGTCACGTCATCGGCAACAGCCATTTCAATAACGTCCGTTAAGTAATATTCACCTTGGGCATTGTTATTGCCCAATTGACTCAACCATTTTTTTAGCTGCTTTCCTTGTACAGCCATAATGCCGGTATTACCTTCTTGAATTAATCGCTCAGCAGCATCTGCATCTTTTTGTTCAACAATTTTAGTAACTTGACCCAAAGAATCCCTAACTATTCTGCCGTAGCCAGTAGGATCAACAAGATTAACCGTTAATAAAGCAAGAGACTGCTCACTAACATTTTTAATTAGAGCTTCAACGGTACTTAGTTTTAATAAAGGCACATCACCATATAAAATTAAAACCGTATCGCTATCTGCGAACTGATCACAGGTTTGTTGCACGGCGTGACCTGTACCTAGCTGCTCTTTTTGCTCTATCCAACTAACATCTAAATCTTTTAAGGTATCTCTGACTAAATCCGCACCATGCCCATAAACAATTTTTATGCTATTGTTTTGTAATTGGCCGCACATATCATAGACATGCTTTAACAGCGATCTATTAGCTATTTGGTGTAAAACTTTAGGCAGTTGAGAACACATACGTGTGCCCTTACCGGCAGCAAGAATAATAGTGGTAATCTTCATCATGAGTCCTGTTAAACAAAAAAGCCCGATAGCGTGACTAACGTTACCGGGCTTTTGAAATATAAGAATACGCTTTAGTTTGCCAAAAACAAACCGCAGTTATTGTTAACCACCACGCTTTCTAAATCTATCTAGGGTTTTTAATTGCATAACTGCTTGTGCTAATTGAGCTTGAGCCGTTGCATAATCAATCTTACCCGTTTTATCAGCCAAAGCTTCTTCAGCTCTGGCTTTAGCATCTAATGCAGCAGCTTCATCAATATCTTTTGCTCGGATCGCGGTATCAGCCAAAATAGTTACCAGATGTGGCTGAACTTCTAAATAGCCACCCGAAATATAAAACGGATAGCTTTCAGTTGCAGTTACTTTAACCCGAACTTCACCAGGATTTAACCGGGTAATGAAAGGTGCATGTCGAGGCGAAATACCCACTTCACCGAGTTCAGCGGGAGCAAATACCATTTCTGCCAAGCCAGAGAAGATCTCTTTTTCTGCACTTACGATGTCTACATGTACGGTCATGGTCATATCTTCACCTGTTTCAAACTTCTCCCTACCACTAGATAGGGAGAAATTGCCTTAGCCTTTTAATGTCTTAGCTTTCTCAAGTACTTCTTCTATGGTACCAACCATATAAAAAGCTTGTTCTGGAATAGCATCGTAATCGCCGTTGATAATACCTTTAAAACCAGCAATGGTGTCTTTTAAAGATACATATTTACCTGGAGAACCAGTAAATACTTCAGCAACAAAGAAAGGCTGAGACAAGAATCGTTGCATTTTACGAGCTCTTGATACAGTTAACTTATCTTCTTCAGATAACTCATCCATACCCAAGATAGCGATAATGTCACGCAATTCTTTGTAACGCTGCAAGATACCTTGAACACTACGAGCTACGTCATAATGCTCTTGTCCAATAACTAAAGGATCAAGCTGACGACTGGTTGAATCCAAAGGATCAATAGCAGGATAAATACCTAACTCAGCAATTTGACGTGATAAAACCACGGTCGCATCCAAGTGAGCAAAAGTAGTAGCAGGGGAAGGATCGGTCAAGTCATCCGCAGGTACATAGACCGCTTGAATTGATGTAATAGAACCTGTTTTAGTTGAGGTAATACGCTCTTGTAAAACACCCATTTCTTCAGCTAGTGTGGGCTGATACCCTACCGCTGAAGGCATACGACCTAATAAAGCAGATACTTCAGTTCCTGCCAAGGTATAACGATAAATATTATCTACGAAAAATAATACGTCACGACCTTCATCACGGAAATATTCCGCCATGGTTAAACCTGTCAAGGCTACTCGTAATCTGTTTCCGGGTGGTTCATTCATTTGTCCGTAAACTAACGATACTTTATCGATTACGTTAGAATCAGTCATTTCGTGATAGAAATCGTTCCCTTCACGAGTACGCTCACCAACACCCGCAAATACAGAGTAGCCACTATGTTCAATGGCGATATTACGAATCAGTTCCATCATGTTGACGGTTTTACCTACACCGGCACCACCAAACAAACCAACTTTACCACCTTTGGTAAAGGGGCAGACTAAATCGATAACTTTAATACCTGTTTCTAAAAGTTCGTTAGCAGCCGCTTGCTCTGCATAACTAGGCGCTTCACGATGGATGCCCCATTTAACTTTTTCACCAATAGGACCTTTATCATCGATAGGTTGTCCTAAAACATTCATAATTCGACCTAGGGTTTCTTTACCCACAGGCACTGAAATAGGTGCTTCAGTATTGGTGACTATCAGGCCTCTACTTAAGCCATCAGTACTACCCATAGCAATCGTTCTGACGACACCGTCACCTAATTGCTGCTGGACTTCTAATACTAGATCTTTGCCTTCTACTATTAATGCGTCATATACTTTTGGTAGCTGTTCACGTGTGAATTCTACGTCAACGACCGCGCCTATAATTTGTACGATTTTACCCGAACTCATTCTGTGTCCTCTAAAGTTTTGTGTCTATTTGAATGGAGCGACTGCTCTAGCTTAACCATAAGGGCCGATATAAAGATCGGCCCCTACGTGGATTAAACAGCAGCAGCACCTGCAACAATTTCTGAAATTTCTTGAGTGATTGCGGCTTGTCTGGCTTTATTGTAAATTAACTGCAACTCACTGATAAGATTTCCGGCATTATCTGAAGCGCTCTTCATTGCTACCATTCTGGCCGCTTGTTCACAGGCATTATTTTCAACTAAGCCCTGATAAACTTTGGATTCAACAAAACGATTCAGCAGATGATCCAATACTTCTTTAGCATCAGGCTCATAAATATAATCCCAATGGCCGTTCAAGTTTTCATCAAGTTCACAAGCTACTATTGGCAATAACTGTTCGATGGTGGGTCGTTGAGTCATGGTGTTTACGAATTCATTGCTAATTATAAACAATTGATCGATTCTACCTTCTTCGTAGGCATCCAACATGACTTTAATGACGCCAATGATGTCGTTCAGATGTGGAGCATCACCTAATTTAATAGCTTGGCCGACTAAATTGACTTTTAGATTACTAAAAAAACCAGAGGCTTTTGTACCTATAGTACAAACATCAACTTCAATATTTGCATTATCCCATTCGATTAAACGGTTCAGTGTACTTCTGAATAAATTTGAATTCAGACCACCACACAAACCTCTATCAGAACTTACCACAATAACGCCGACACGTTTAACGTCTCGTGTTATCAAATAGGGATGTTTATATTCTGGATTGGCTTGCGCCAAATGTTTAATAATCTTTGCAATCTTTTTAGAATATGGTCGTGAAGCTTGCATTCTGTCTTTTGTTTTACGCATTTTACTCGCGGCAACCATCTCCATTGCGCGAGTGATCTTTTGAGTATTTTTAATACTCGCAATCTTGGTGCGTACTTCTTTACCAACAGCCATTTGAAGACCCTTTTACCAACTATGAGTTTTAACGAAAGTTTCAATAGCTGTTCTTAAGCCATTGCTGATTTCATTACTAAAATCGCCGGTTGCATTAATGTTATTCATGAGTTCAGATTGCTCCGACTTCATGTACAGATGCAAGGCTGCTTCAAAATCAAGAACCTTATTCACTGCGATGCTATCAAGGAAACCCTCATTAGCTGCAAATAGCGACACTGCCATTTGTGCAACAGACATTGGCGAATATTGATTTTGCTTCATTAACTCGGTGACACGTTGACCACGTTCAATTTGCTTACGTGTACTTTCATCTAAATCAGAAGCAAACTGAGCAAATGCAGCTAACTCACGATATTGCGCCAAATCTAAACGGGTACCACCACCTAATTTCTTAATGATCTTAGTTTGTGCCGCACCACCTACTCGAGATACTGATAAACCAGCATTTACAGCAGGACGAATACCTGAGTTAAACAAATTACTTTCAAGGAAAATTTGTCCATCAGTAATAGAAATTACGTTAGTTGGTACAAAAGCAGAAACGTCTCCACCTTGCGTCTCAATGATAGGTAAGGCAGTCAGTGATCCTGTTTTGCCTTTTACCTTACCACCCGTCAGTCTTTCAACTTCTGCCGCATTAATGCGTGATGCTCTTTCTAATAAACGTGAATGTAAATAAAATACATCACCAGGATAAGCTTCACGACCCGGAGGACGACGTAATAACAATGAAACCTGACGATAAGCCCAAGCTTGCTTAGTTAAATCATCATAAATAATGAGGGCATCTTCACCACGATCTCTGAAGAATTCACCCATAGAACAGCCAGTATAAGGCGCGATAAATTGTAACGCAGCAGACTCAGAGGCTGATGCCGCAACAATAATCGTATGAGCCATAGCGCCATGCTCTTCTAATTTGCGAACAACGTTTGCAATAGATGAACGTTTTTGACCAATAGCAACATAGATACATTTAATACCTGTACCTTTTTGGTTAATAATGGCATCAATAGCAATGGCAGTTTTACCTGTTTGCCTGTCACCAATAATTAATTCGCGTTGTCCACGACCCACTGGAATCATTGCATCAATTGATTTCAAACCTAACTGTACGGGCTGATCTACTGATTGACGTGCAATTACGCCTGGTGCGATTTTTTCAATCGGAGCTGTTTCTGTGGTTTCAATGGCACCTTTGCCATCAATTGGATTACCCAACGCATCAACAACGCGACCTAGTAATGCTTCACCTACAGGTACTTCAAGAATTTTTCCGGTACACTTTACGACGTCGCCTTCAGTAATATGTTGGTATGAACCTAATACCACGACACCGACTGAATCTCTTTCAAGGTTAAGTGCCATCCCAAAAGTGTTACCTGGGAATTCAAGCATTTCGCCTTGCATAGCTTGAGAAAGACCGTGTACTCTAACAATACCGTCCGTCACGCTGACGACAGTACCTTCTGTATGTGCTTCGGCACTAAGGTCGAAGTTTTCGATCTTCTTTTTAATCAGATCACTTATTTCAGATGGATTTAATTGCATGTGCTATTTCTCACTCTTACTTTAGCGCTTTTTGCATGTGTTGAAGTCGGCCTTTAATGGATCCGTCAATAACCTTGTCGCCCGCACGTACGAGAACGCCACCGATTAATGACTTATCTACAGCCACATTCATATGGATTTTTTTGCCTAGGGTTTTTTCTAGGGTTGCCGAAAATTCTTGCTTGGCATCTTTCGATAAAGGATAGGCAGTCAATACTTCGACTTCCATATAGCCTTCATCTTCGGCTTTAAAAGCTTCGAATATCTTCGCAATCGTTGGCACTAAGCGTAAGCGATTATTATGAACCAGTAGTTTTAGAAAATTCTCATTCTCTTCATTAACGTGCCCTTGACAGATATCTAGCATCAATGTACATAATCTTTGCTTGTCCACCTTAGGATTGTCAACTACAACAGATATGTCCTGATTTTTTAAAATAGCAGTCATAAATGCCAAACTCTTCGACCAACTTGTCGCCGTTTGAGTTTCCTTAGCTCTTTTAAAAATAGCTGCGGCGTAGGGTCTTGCTAATGTTGCCAGTTCGCTCATTATGCTTAACCTAATTGTTTAGAAACTTTGCTAATAATATCTTGATGCTTAGCTTTATCAATTTCAGCACCCAGAATCTGTGCTGCAGCATTTAATGCTAAATCAGCCACTTCTTGACGCAAACCTTCTTTAGCCTGCTGAATTTCTTGCTCAATTTGTGCTTTTGCTGCCACAATTAGGCGCTCGCCCTCTTGTTTAGCTGTATCTTTTGATTCTTCAATCAAATCATTAGCACGCTTTTGAGCTAGATTAACAATCTCAGAGGATTGTAGCTTGGCTTCTTTTATTACACCTTTGGCTTTTTTCTCAGCCAACAGAATTTCTTCCTGACCTTTTTCAGCAGCAGCCAAACCATCGGCAATTTTCTTTTTTCGTTCTTCTAAAGAGTCAAATAAAGGCGGCCAAATATACTTCATGGTAAACCATACCAGAAGTGCAAAGGTAATCATTTGCCCAATCAGAGTAGCATTGATACTCACGATGCGTTCCTCTTGTTACTATTAAACACGCGTGTGCAATTAACCTGCAGCCGCAGCTGTAACCGCAGACAGGAATGGATTTGCGAAAGTAAAGAACAATGCCAAACCAACGCCGATCATTGTTACCGCATCCAACAGACCCGCAACAACAAACATTTTTACTTGTAACATTGGTACCATTTCAGGTTGACGTGCAGCACCTTCTAAAAACTTTCCACCCAATAGACCAAAGCCTATTGCAGTTCCTAAAGCGCCCATACCTAAAACTAGCCCTACTGCAATAGCAGTCATGCCTTGTACATCAGCAATTAATTTTGCAATTTCCATGAAACCTCCAAACGGTTAATAAAGTTATAAAAAAACGGTCCAACAATAATTAATGATGCTCGTGCGCCATACTCAGGTAAACGATTGTTAATACCATGAATATAAATGCTTGTAGCGTAATAATTAAAATGTGAAAGATTGCCCAAGGAAAACTTAATACCGGCTGTATATACCACGGCAACAGGGCAATCAAAATAAATATCAATTCACCTGCGTACAGGTTACCGAATAGACGTAATGCCAATGAAATTGGCTTTGCAATTTCTTCGACTAATTTCAATAATAAGTTAAACGGCAATAACCAAGGGCCAAAAGGTTGAAACATCAACTCTTTTGCAAAGCCCCATGGACCTTTTATCTTAATGCTATAAAAAATAATTAAGCAAAATACCGAAATAGACATAGCAAATGTAGCATTCAAATCGGTACTAGGTACCACGCGAAGATATTCGATACCCATCATAGAGCCTATGAGTGGCAATATATCAACGGGGAACAAATCCATAAAGTTCCACATAAATACCCAACAAAAGATAGTCAGGGCTAAGGGCGCTATTAATTTACTCTCGCCATGAAAACTGTCTTTAACTTGATTATCAACAAACTCAATCAACATTTCAGCGAAATTTTGAACTAATCCTGGAACGCCAGAAGTAGCTTTTTCTGCTGCAGTCTTGAAAAACCAAATAAACAGACCGCCTAATACAGCCGAAAAAAACAAAGTATCCAGATTTAATGTCCAGAAACCTTCACCCACATGTAGGGGAGTTAAATGGTGAATAATATAACCCGTTACACCTTCAGCGGCATGAGCTTCGGTAGCCATCGTTCCTCTCTCTTAATAATGTTAACGCATTAAAAGCGCAAACCAAAAAACTGATAATGCTGCTATATAACCTACCAGCAGCGGTAATATTGTTATGTTTGGTACTTTAAAAATCAGAACAAACAGCGCGGCTGTGAGTATTAATTTTCCTGACTCTCCGGCATAAAATGAATTCATAACCTTACGTGCAGGTTGTCCGGCAGATTTGTTAATACGCAATGCAAAATACAGGTTAGGCACAAAAGCAGCCACACCGCCTAATGCACTTGATATCCCATAGTACATGCCGGCGTAGCCTGCTAAGCCAGCAGTTATTATCAGTATGATCAAAAGCTGATAACTTAAAATCTTACTGACTGTAGAAATATTTCTACTCGTCACGCGGCTCTCCAAACATAATAGCTTGTCGATTATAGACATCGATGCCTATTAAATCAAGGTAGATTAATTCTGTTTATATATTGGTCGTTATTTATTGCTTCAACTACCATAATTGTTTGCTACCCAACATGGATAAATTATTGTGTTTAACAATCAGCTGCCAATTACAATAACTACATTAATAGCACAAATAAACGCCAAATATAACTTATATTTATTATGGTGCTTATGTTTGTCCGTATTCTTAAAGAAGCCATTTTTTATATACAACATTAGCTTAATTATTTTCATTACAACCTGTACCTTTGGCATACCCCAATATAATCTATCCTAATTTTAATATGACACTCCATTCTTACCTCAGGAAATAGTTGATATAGCACATCGCACTATATCTTACTTAGACTTACGTAAACTCAATACTGCTTTAATGTGACATGCATTAGTTTATCAAGCCCTATAAAATAAACATAAGTCACAATCCACTTAATTAATACCAATTACCTCTAATTACATTTTATTCATTCCTTTTGCTTAGGCGAATATTCAAATTAAACTTATAAAAATTCTATCTACAAATATTATCTATCAATAGCAACTTATATGTATAAGTCACCCATCATGTTATTATCCCTATTTTGTGCACCTATTCATGCCTGAAAACTACACTCTAGATCGCGACTATTCCTTAGATGCCCTAAAAGTCCCACCTAACTCAATACAAGCTGAGCAATCAGTATTAGGTGGCTTAATGCTCGATAATCAAACTTGGGACTCTATTGCTGATAAAGTCGTTGAAATTGATTTTTATAGACGTAGCCATCAACTTATATTCAGAAAAATAGAAGAACTTGCAGAAAAACAAATCCCATTTGACGTCATCACCTTATCAGATGCTTTAAAAGTTATTGGTGAGCTTGAAAATGTTGGCGGCCTCGCTTATTTGATCATGCTGGCCAAAGATACGCCAAGCGCTGCAAATATCACTGCTTATGCAGATATTGTTAGAGATCGCTCAGTATTAAGACAACTTATTCATATCGGTACACAAATATCTGATTCTGCTTTTAATACCGAAGGTCGCGACACCTCGGAATTACTAGAAAATGCTGAACGCCAAGTTTTCCAAATTGCTGAACAGCGTCAACGAGGACAGAGCGGTGGCTTTATCCCTATCAAATCTTTACTGGCCAATGCTGTCGATAAAATCGAAACCTTGTTTGAGCAAGAAGGGACTATTACTGGTGCTGGAACTGGATTTACTGATTTTGATGACTTAACCTCTGGCTTACAACCTGCTGATTTAATAATTGTTGCAGGAAGACCGTCTATGGGCAAAACTACCATCGCCATGAATATGGCTGAAAATATTGCTCTTAAAGGCAATAAGCCAGTGGCCGTATTTAGCATGGAAATGCCTGGAGACTCTTTAGCTATGCGCATGATGTCTTCATTAGGGCGCATAGATCAGCATAAAGTTAGAACTGGTAAATTAGATGATGATGATTGGCCACGACTAACTTCAGCAATTAATTTATTGGCAGGCACGCAATTATTTATTGATGATTCCCCCGCATTATCACCAACTGAAGTTAGAGCAAGAGCTAGACGCCTTGCTCGTGAACATGGCCCATTAGGTCTTATTGTTGTGGATTATTTACAATTGATGCAATCCCCCTCTAGTGGTGATAATCGTGTTCAGCAAATATCTGATATTTCCAGAGGCCTTAAAGCACTTGCAAAGGAACTAAATGTACCTGTAGTTGCTTTATCACAGCTAAACCGTAACTTAGAACAACGTCCAAATAAACGCCCTGTTATGTCAGATCTTCGTGACTCGGGAGCGATTGAACAAGATGCTGACTTAATCGTATTCGTTTATAGAGATGAAGTTTATAACGAAGATAGTGCTGACAAAGGCATTGCAGAAATTATTATTGGCAAGCAACGCAATGGACCATTAGGCACTGTCAGACTCACCTTTTTGGGTCAATATACACGTTTCGAAAACTTCTCTGGCCCATCTTATGGCTCTGGAGATTATGAATGACCTCAACTGCTTATGCAGTAATCAACTTAGATGCGTTGCAACATAATTTACAAATAGTTCGGCAATATGCGCCTAATGCGAAAATAATGCCTGTTATTAAAGCGAATGCCTACGGTCATGGCATGCTACGTGTTGCAACAAATTTACTGTCTTCCGATGCATTTGCCGTTGCAAGAACTGAGGAGGGAGTCCTCTTACGTAAGGCTGGAATAACAAACAAGATTACTGTTTTAGGAGGGTTTAACTGTATTAATGAACTTGAGGCTATATTAACTTATCAACTTGATACTGTTGTACATTCATTTACACAGCTGAATATGCTTGAGGCTAGAACAGAATTAAATGCTTTTTCTATTTGGTTAAAGCTTGATACAGGCATGAATAGATTAGGTTTTAAACCAATTGAATTTACTGCCGCTTACCAGCGCCTAAAGTATTGCCCTTTTATTAAAGGGCCGATTAATATAATGACACATTTTGCTAATGCTGATGATAAGCATGACACCACAACACTTAAGCAAATTTCTTTATTCAACAATACGGTAGCAACGTTCTTAGATGAACAACTGCTTGATTCTGAGCGAAGCGAGTGCAGCATTGCTAATTCTGCAGGAATTTTAGGTTGGCCCGAATCAATAACCGATTGGGTTCGCCCAGGCATTATGTTATATGGCATATCACCCTTCCCAGATCACACTGGCGAGTACTGGCAATTAAAACCAGTTATGGGGCTATATTCAAGACTTATCGCAGTTAAGGTCATAGAAAAGGGCGAGAAGGTTGGTTATTCAGGTGCTTGGACATGCACAAAACCAACTCTACTTGGAATTATTGGTATCGGTTATGGTGATGGCTATCCCCGCTATGCAAAAGAAGGCACACCTATTTTAGTCAATGGTCTCAGAGTGCCACTAATTGGCAGAGTTTCAATGGATATGATTACTGTCGATCTAGAAAGTCAACCAGTGGCAAAGCCTGGCGACTCAGTTACACTATGGGGTGATAGTTTAGCAATAGAAGAGATTGCTATATACGCCGATACTATTCCATATACCTTAGTCTGCGGTATTACACAACGCGTGCAATTTATTGAATACACTAAAAGCTTAACGCAGCACGAAATATAGCCTTAATATTTGATTAATTACGTTTTTCTATTAAAGCCAGCTAATTCTTTGACGTACTGGATCTCGATTCAACGCTATTAAAGTAATTTAACTAACCAGCACCTCTTTTTTAATAATTCTTATAATTAGATTGCAATTAAAAATTATTAATTGAATCAGACTATTCAGGTCAGCTTCAAAACAGACTAAGTATGCATCTTTAAATATATGCTTTATGGATTCTAGATCTTCACCTTATTAGCTAGATCACATAATGCAATCATTAGTGCAACCTACTTAATAAGTATAACTAATCATTTAATAATAGCCCTATCTAAAATCCTACTCGATAGGGCTATATAACTTATTTAAATTAAGCTTTTCAGTGCTTCGAAATCTTTTTTAGCATCTCTTAGCTCTTGCTCTGCTTCTTGCAAAGAAGATTCTTTTGCATGTGACATAGCAGATTTTAATTTTCTGTTAGCTTTTGCACGGGCATTATCTACTTTATCATTAGCATTAATTTCTTTACTAAAATCAATCGCTGGCTTGATAAGCGATGTTGCTTCTTCGCTATTAGCACCTTTGCTGATTGCATCAATTGCCGCTTGAATTCTTGTAGCAACAATATCAATCGCTTCAGCTGGCTTATACGTAGCACGGCCAGCATCAGTTTCAGCTAAAGCAGATGTAGAAATAACAGCCATTGCAGAAGCCATTAACAAAGATAGCAAAGTTCTTTTCAAGGTATTCATTTCTAATTAACCCTCAAGTTATTGTTATTTATAATAGTACTAAATAATATAATTATTATTTATCGAATTAATTCTAGCACACTTTATAAGCAATTAGCCTATAAAGATTGCGAAAATAAAGTATTAAGTTAATTTATAAAATAATAGATCAAACCAAATCTTATGATAAATCCTAATCTTTTTTGCGCATTAAATTAATGCGTTAAGTCGTACTTAGCTTTCATTTCTGAAAATGATTTCAAAGCGTCTG